>CAXBEC010000082.1:0-8586 GCA_963974145.1 uncultured Alphaproteobacteria bacterium
GGGGCCCGCTTACGCCGCGGCCATATTCTCAGGCGTTTTTCTGACCGGTTTGTTGTTGCATGCGAGTGAGCGGCGTTACGAAGCGGAAATCAACCAACGCCTGGCCGTAGAGCGTTTAAAGGATTTCGCCGCGTCGGGTTCGGATTGGCTTTGGGAAACCGATGCCGAACATCGTTTCGTTTTCAAAAGCGGCGAGCCGGACGAGCATCGCGTTTTATGGTTCGACTCGGTTGCCGGGACAGGACAAAGCGAGGCGCAGCGATTGCAGTTCTATCAATTGCTGAGGCGGCGTGAAGCGTTCCGCGATTTCGAGTTCTCCCATCGGGGAGCAGATGGTGAAATGCGCTTTACCAGAGTCAGCGGGAAACCATTCCATGGCGGAGACGGTGCGTTTTTGGGGTTTCGCGGATCTTCCAGCGACCGAACGGAAGAAAAACGGGCACTGGCGGCCCTGCAGCGGAACGAAAAAATGTATGCAGACATTGCCGCTTCGTCATTTGATCGCTTCTGGGTAACGGATGAGAACCATCGATATATTTTCGCTACGGATTCGAGTTTAATGCGCTCACGGGGCGGTCGGCCCGGCAAGTTATTCATGGGAAACACTCTTTGGGAAATGTTGGGTGCCGACCCGGACCTGGACGATGCGATGGGGCAGTACCGTACGATGCTGAACCAGCACAAACCATTTCGAAATTTCCGGATCGATATGGTGCTTCCGAATGGGCAGGTGAGCCATCGGGAAGTGAGCGGCACACCCGTTTTCGATGATTCCGGCGAGTTTAAGGGATTCCGCGGCTCCACCCGCGTTATTTCGGACATGGTCGCCGCGACCAAAACGTTGCGAACGAGTGAGGAGAATTACCGGGCACTCATCGACGGGTCTGTCCAGGGCGTCTTCATCCACAGGGATTTTAAGCCGATTTATGCAAACCAGTCCTGCGTCGATATTTTCGGTTATCCCGACATTGATGCAGTCATGAAACTGCCGAGCGTTCTGCAATTCTGGGCGCCGTATGAAGCCAGGAGAATGGATGATTACCGGCGGGGGCGTCTGCGCGGTGATATCGTGCCGGAACGTTTTGAAGCTGAAGGGCGCCGAATGGATGGCAGCCAGATCTGGTTGATGACGACGGCCAAGGTGATTCAGTGGGACGGCAGTGCCGCAATTCAGACGACAGTTATCGATATTACCGATCGCCGACGAGCCGAGGAGGCGCTGCAGCAAAGCAGCGCCCGGATGCGCGCCGTCCTGGACGCGACGCCTTTGGCAATTGCGGCGCTGGATACGGAAATGCGCGTCACGATGTGGACGCGTGCGGCGGAAGCGATGTACGGCTGGACGGAAGAAGAGGTTTTTGGCAAGCTCCCGCCGAATATCCCCGAGGCAGAGCAAAGTGGCTATCGGGAAGCGACCCAGAAGGCCCGCCAGTCGCAATCGGTTGTCATTACTGAAACAAAGCGACTGTGCAAGGATGGCCGGTTGATCGACGTGAGGCTGTTTGTCGCGCCGATTGAGAATGAAAACGGCAAAGCGGTCGGTTTTCTGGGCGTTGCCGAGGACATTACCGAACAGAAGGCCATTGAAAGACAATTGCGGCAATCGCAGAAGATGGACGCGATCGGGCAACTGACCGGTGGCATCGCGCATGATTTCAATAATCTTCTGGGCGTGATTCTTGGTAATCTGGATTTTGCCGCGGAAAACATCGACGACACCGGAACGGCAATGCAGATGATCAACAATGCGGTCGCGGCGGCAAACCGGGGTGCCGAACTGAATCGGCACCTGCTGGCGTTTTCCCGACAGATGCCGCTGGATCCGGAAGTGATCGACCTGAACGTGCAGGTCAGTGCGATGACGGATCTGTTGCGGCGCACATTGGCGGAATCGATAGAGATAGAATTTGTGCGCGGCGCCGGATTATGGAATTGCGAGGCGGATCCGGGACAGGTTGAAAGTGCGCTGCTGAACCTGTGCCTGAATGCCAGGGACGCGATGCCGGCCGGGGGGCGACTGACGATCGAAACAGCGAATGCCCGGCTCGATGATGAATACGTGTCCACACAGACTGAACTGACGGTCGGACAGTACGTGCTGCTGGCGGTTACGGATAATGGTGTCGGTATGCCGGCTGATATACGGGAAAAGGCATTCGAACCGTTCTTTACGACGAAAGAGGTCGACCGCGGTACCGGACTGGGCCTTTCGATGGTCTTCGGTTTTGCCAAACAATCCGGTGGTCATCTTGCGATCTACAGCGAGGAGGGCGAAGGGACGACAGTTAAACTGTATCTTCCCCGGGCGTCCCGACCGATCACGGCGGCAATGCCTCCGCGTGTGGAAATCCCCATTGGCCACGGGGAAAGGATCCTTGTGGTCGAGGACCATGAGCAGTTGCGGGATCTGGTCGTCAGTCAGCTCAAGGGGCTTGGCTATACAGTCGCTGAAACAGAAGACGGGGCGGAAGCGCTGGCTGTATTGCGGGACGGGTCCACGTTAGATCTTGTCCTGACGGATGTGGTTTTACCGGCGGGCATGAATGGCACCCAGGTTGCCGCGGAAGCTGAAAGGCTGCATCCGGGAATCGGCGTGGTGTACATGTCCGGCTATACCGAAAACGCGGTCATCCACCATGGCCGGCTTGATGAAGGGGTCTCATTGCTGCAAAAACCATTTCGCCGCGAAGAGCTCGCGCGAAAGGTTCGCGAGATACTGGACAGTCGCGAATAGTCCTGCCTTCTATTGCCTGTCAGTCGGCGGCGGCGCGCATTGAATCCGCGTGCTGTGACAGCTTCGGCATCACGTCTTCCGCCAGCCGCCGCATAGAACCCTGCCACAGGGCCGGGTCGTCCCATTCATGCCCGTTGGCCAGCAGCGTACCGAAAGGCCCGATCTCATCGACCAGCGCGATCAGCCGGTCCAGTACCGTCGCGCTGTCGCCGGCGATGGGTAGCGCTTCCTTCATATGGTCGACCGTGACCTGGTCATCCGAAAGGGATTCGTCGTTCGCGCCCATGCTGCGCACGCCCCGTCGGCCGAAGCTGTAATGGAAATAATTGTAGTAGTTCGATATCCCTGATTTCGGATCGGCGAGATTGTCCAGCGCCTGCTGGCTGCTTTCGCCGATCAGGATCGAGCGCGCGACGCGCCAGATCGACGGGTCGGCCGGCAACCCCGCCTCTGCGGCGCCCTTGGCGTACATATCCCAATGTGACTTCAGGTAGCGCGCATGCATGAAATTGCCGGACACAGGGATCCAGCCGCGCTTGCCCGCTTCCAGCGCGGTTCGGGAGTTCGGCGACAGAACGGAAATCGCGATCGGCGGGGGATGCCTTCATCCAGCTTTACGGTCCAGAATTCGCCCTCGAAATCGTAGGGCGGGTCCTGCGACCACAGCATGTCGATGATATCCAGGGATTCCATCAGTTTCCGGCCGCGCTCCGGCGGCTCGCCCGTCCCGACCATGGAAACGTCCGACACCAGGGAGCCGACCCCGATTCCGAAAATGTACCGTCCCTTGCACATATGGTCGAACTGCGCCACTTCGGCGGCCACGGCAACCGGATGATGTTGCGGCAGGTTGATGACGCCCGTCCCGAAGACGATGTTCTTGGTTTCCGGAATAACCGAGGCCATGAGCATCAGGGGCGACGGCACCGGTTCGTTCATGGAGCTGAAATGTTCACCCATCCAGTATTCGTCATAGCCCAGCCGGTCGGCCAGGATAATCGCCTGGCGATCCTCTTCGAGAATCTCCGTGTAATCACGACCGGTATCGTGCAGCGGCATGGTGAAAACGCCAAGGCGCATGGTGTCGTCTCCCTCCTGAAATCCCTGGGTCGAAAACTGGCACGGGGCCGGGGGGGAGCGCAATAAGGCGTTCCCCCGGCCTGCGTGCAGAAAATATCAGGAAATCAGCCGACCACCGTCGACATCCACGGTCGTGCCCGTGACGAAGTCGTTCTGGATCAGAAAGATGATTCCCTGTGCGCATTCATCCGCCGTTCCGGCGCGCGGGATTACATTCTTGGCGGTTGCCTTTTCATAGAAGGCCTTGCGCGCGTCGCCTTCCATCGAATTCATCGGGGTATCGATCGTGCCCGGTGCCATCACGTTGATCCGGCGCGGGGCAATTTCCGGCGCAACGCCGCGAACGAAGGCCTCGACCGCGCCGCCAACCGAAGAAATGGCAATCTGTCCGGGATTCATGCGTCTTGCCGGGGTGCCGCTGACCAGCACGATGGCGCCGTCCTCGGCCAGGTGTTCCGTGCCGAGCCGGACGACATTGGTATAGCCCCACAGCTTGGCGAAAGACGCCTGGTAGCCGTCCATATCCATTTTCAGAAATGGCCCCATGGCGCGGCCGCCGCCGGTCGCGGCGCTGACCAGGATGTCGAAGGGTGCGCATTCCGCGAACAGCGCCGACAGGGCGTCGCGATCCAGGACGTCACATTGCTTCAGCGTGACACCGGCGGGGACGTCGCCTGCCTTGTCCGGGTTGCGGCTGACCGCGATGACTTCGGCGCCCAGCGCCGCGAGTCGTTTGGTTGTGGCCAGGCCAATGCCCGATGTGCCGCCGAATACGATTGCTTTCTTGCCTGAAACGTCCATGGTCGATCATCCTATCCTGTGGGACCCTGTTGTCCGGTATTTTCCGGTGAAGCGGTATCCTAGACTATTTGACCCGTCGCGGCACCTTGCTGCCACCAGACCCGTATCCTAGGCTGGGCCTGTCGTAACCGGGGGAAGATATCGTGACCAACAGGATCGAACTGCATGTTTCGGAAACCGTTCCCTTCTCCGGGGGAGAGGCCTTCGGCGATGCCGGGCCTTATGAAAGGCTGCGCGGCCGGGCGCGATTCGCCGTTGATCCGCTGGCGCCGGCGCAGGCCGGGGTAACGGATATCCGGCATGCCCAGCTCAGTGGGGCCGGGATGGTCGAGTTCTCCGCCGAGTTCTTCCTCTTCCGGCCGGCCGACCCGGCGCGGGGAAACCGCCGGATGTTCTTCGATTACGGCAATCGCGGCAATCTGCGCGCGCTGCAGTACTTCAACGATGCTCCCGGGTCGAACGATCCTCTTACGCCGGAACATGCCGGAAACGGCTTTCTGTTCCGGCGCGGCTACAGCCTTGTCTGGGCCGCCTGGCAGGGCGACTTGTTGCCGGGCGACGGGCGCATCACGATGGATCTGCCGGTTGCGCATGACAACGGCAAGCCGATCATGGGACCGGTACGGCAGGAGTTCATTCCGGTTAATCCCACGGTCTGTTTCCCCCTGTCCGGGCGGATCGATACGCGCAGCCACCCCGCCGTGTCGCATGATACGACGCTGGCGCAACTGACCCGGCGCCGCTATCCGGATTCGGAACGGATCGCGATTCCGGCCGAGGCCTGGTCCTTCGCGCAGGCGACGCGCGGGCTGGATGCCGACAGCCAGGTCAAGGCGCGTGGTGGCGGCGCGCTGGCGATCATGCCGTCGGACGAATTCATCTATATGGAAGACGGCTTCCAGCCCGGCTGGATTTACGAACTGGTCTATACGGCGCGCGACCCGCTGGTCATGGGGCTGGGCCATGTCGCGGTGCGCGACCTGGTCAGCCACCTGAAACATGGTGAAGCGGATGCGGCCGGCAACGCCAACCCGCTGCCGAAAATCGACAAGGCCTATGGCTTTGGCCGCTCGCAGACGGGACGCTGCCTGCGGGACTTCGTCTATCGCGGCTTCAATGCGGATGCGGTGGGGCGGCGTGTTTTCGACGGGGTGATCCCCCATGTCGCCGGCGCCGGCAAGATGTGGCTGAACCACCGCTTCGCCAATGGCGTCGCCATGGCCGGGCAGCAGTATGAAGACCACCACAACATCGCCGACAGCTTTCCCTTCTCCTATGCCGAAACCACCGACCACCTGACCGGAAAGACCGACGCGATCCTGAAACGGCCGGAAACCGACCCCTTCGTGATGCATACACAAAGCGCCTCGGAATACTGGCAGCGCAAGGCCTCGCTGGTGCATACGGATACGCAGGGCAATGACCTGCCGCAGCCGGACAATGTCCGGGTGTATTTCTGGGCCAGCTCGCAACATACCTCCGACCCGGTCGGCGTGATCCCGGCAAAGGGCGTCTGCGAAAATTACAGCAATGTCGTCGCCGTATCGCCGGTCTTCCGGGCGCTCCTGGATGCGCTGGACGCCTGGGTGACGGATGGCACGGCGCCGCCGGAGTCCCGCATCCCCCGCCGGTCAGACGGCACGGCGGTGCCCTATTCGGCGTGGCGCAAACAGTTCCCGGCCATCCCCGGCGCGAAACTGCCGACCGGGCCGGCGCAATTGTCGCTGCTCGATTTCGGGCCGGAGACGGAGCATGGCATCCTTTCGAAGCAGCCGCCGGACGTGCTGGCGAAGGACGGCTACACGATTCTGGTGCCCGCCGTCGACGCGGACGGCAACGACATCGCCGGTATCCGCGCGCCCATGGTGCAGGCGCCGCTGGGCACCTATACGGGCTGGAACCTGCGGACCCAGGGCCTCGGCACCGGGGCGAACTACGAATTCCTCGGCAGCTATATCCCGTTCATGGACACGGCGGAAGAACGGGAATTCACCGGCGATCCGCGTGCCTCGGTGGCGGAACGCTACGGATCACCGGAGGGCTATGTCGCGGCCATCACCGTGGCAGCGCAACGGCTTGTGGCGGAAGGGTTTCTGCTGGAAGAGGATATCGATCGGGCCGCTGTAGAAGCGCGCAACTGGGGACGCCCGCGTCACTTGGTACAGTTGGATACGAATAGTGGTTTGACCTAGCAGCCTGGGATATTGCCGAGGTCTCGTTCGGCGCTCTGCTCGTCGATTTTCCGCCACAATTATAGGATGGACGCAGCGGGCTGGCGGGGCCAGAATTGGCTTGTTTTCGAACCGGTGTTGCGGCATGGGACAGTGTCACCGTGCCATGCGTTTTTTCCAACTGTTTCGGATCGATTATTGCTGACCATCAGGAATAAACCGCTCAGGGTCACCATTACGATATGGTTGCTGCTGGGAGCGGTCGTGGTGCTGTTCCTGTACGGCGCGTATGGGCTTGCCCGGACGTTTGATGCGGCGGACAAGGCGCGCGCGCAGGCGATATTTTCCAATGATATCATGTACGAACTGCGTGTCATTTACCGGGCTGCCGTGAACGCGGAAACCGGGCAGCGCGGCTATATCCTCCTCGAGGATCCGGCATATCTGGATCCTTATCTGGTGGCGAAGGAAGAATATGGTCCGGCCATTGCCGATCTTCGGGCGAAATTGTCGGAGCCAGGTCAGACCGAGTTGCAGTTGCAGGTGCTCGATGAACTGGCATCGCTGATCAACAACAAGTTCAACGATATCGAATTCACCATCGATATGGTCCAAAACGGCAGAAAGGCCGAAGCGATCGAAGTTCTGAATACCGGATCTGGTCAGGCCATAATGGAAAGTATTCGCGATCTGATCGCGGACCTGAACGCCGAGGAACGACGGTTACTGAACGAAGCGGTTGCCGAGGGCGGACGCGTGCAACAGGAAACCAAGCAGCTTCTGATCGGATTGAGCGTGCTTGTATTCGCCCTGATCGGGATCGTTTTCTTTCTTGGTTCCCGCGCTGTCAAATATGCCAATGCTCAGGTCTACATTCAGGAAGTCGAGGCGGCGAAATCGCAGACTGAACTCGTCCATCGGGAATTGGCACACCGGGTCAAGAACCTGTTTGCAATCGTGCTTTCGATCGTGCGCAGTACCGGGCGGGAGGAAGCGGACGGCGCCACCGCTTCGGGTAAAATTTACGAGCGTATTCTTGCCCTGTCGCGGGCGCATGACCTGACATCCGATATCAATGCCCAGGAAGGGTCTGACCTGAAGGACCTGATCAATGCGGTTCTTTCGCCCTATCCCGGTGAATCGCAGTCTTTGGAACTGAGTGGGCCGCTGGTGATGGTGCCCGCGAAATCGGTTACCCCCATCGGTCTCATCGTGCACGAACTTGCGACCAATGCCATGAAGTATGGCGCCTGGTCGGGTGGCAGCGATGGAAAGGTTCTGTTGCACTGGACAATAGAGCCTCTGGCGGAGGAAGAAGGCATTGAAATCTGCCTGGAATGGCAGGAACAGGGCGGGCCGGCACTGTCGGGCGAAGCGCCCGAATCCATGGGCTTTGGGTCGCGGATGATCCGGATGTGCGCCATGCAGATGAACGGTACGGTCGAGAAGGATTGGCAGAATAAGGGGTTATCTGCTAAAATAACTATTCGTGTGTGATGTCGGCTTCGGGGAACCGGGGCTGATATTAACGAAATAGTCGTTACGCACTGCGAATATTCGGAATGGAACAATTCATTCGGGCAAGCGTTTTGACAGTATGCGGAAAACAATGAAGATCCTGCTGGCAGAGGACGAGGCCATTGTCGCGTTTGACCTCAAGATGGACCTTGAAGACGAAGGGAATGTCGTAGTCGGGCCCTGTCTGACCCTGAAATCCTGCATTGATGCCATTGAGACAAAATGCATCGATGCGGCGATCCTGGACGTCGACCTGCGTGGCGAAGACGTTTTCCCGGCGGC
>CAXBEC010000083.1:0-8557 GCA_963974145.1 uncultured Alphaproteobacteria bacterium
CATCGACATGGAAGTCGGCGAAACGACAACGAATGCCGGGCTGATCGATATCCTCAGCGGCAATACGTTAGACTTCCTCGATGGCGTGCTGGAAAACTCCGGCGTCATCAATATCGGCGCCAGCAGTGAACTCGCCATTATTGGCGGCACACTGTCGATGCTGGATGGCGGCACGCTCACGGGCACCGGTTCGGTGACCCTGGCGTCGGAACTCAATATCGACACCGGCGTCAACTATCTGCTGGGCAGCGGCGGACCGGCGCTGGAACTGGACAACGCCGACATCACCGGCGGCGGGGCCCTGACAAACGACAGCAGTATCAGCGCGTCGAACGGTGGCGTAATCAGCATCGCCTCATTCACGAATACCGGCGACATCACGATCAATGCCGGCAACTTCGCCATCGCCGCCGGTGTCAATTTCACCAACGCCGCCGGCGGTACACTGGTGCTGGACGGAAGCGCGGGAATCGCCAGTTTCGGCATGCTTTCGGACATGACGAATCAGGGCCTGATTGCCTTCGAGACCACAAATTCTTCATCCGCCGCCTCCTTTACCTTCGAAGGCCATACCCTGACGAATGCCGGCACGGTAGAGGTCAATGGCGTTTCCGGCGCCAGACCGAACTTTACCGGCGATATCGTCAATACGGGCCTGATCGATATCAACAATTTCGCGGTTCAGCTGGGCCGTGGCGATGTCAGCAATTCGGGCACAATCGATATCAGCGATGCCAGCCGCATGCAGTACGGGCAGGGCGCCGGCACCGTCAGCGTCATGACCAACGAGGCCGGCGGCACGATCAACCTGAACAATACCGGCAGTTTCACCTCCGAGTCGGACAACCAGATTATCAATAACGGCACGCTTGCCTTTGGCGGTGGCAACCTGATTATCGCAGGCGGTACATTTACGCAGAATTCGGATCTTGCGCTGTCAACAGCCGGCGCGAAGATTGATGTCGGGTTCGGCGGCACCGACGGCCTACTGGATGGAGCAGGAACCCTGACGCTGGGCGCAGGCACGACGCTAAGCGTGGATTCGGGCGGCACAGTCTCTCTGGAATTCTTGAATTCCGGCAACATCGACATAACCGGCACCCTCACCAACGTGTTCAACATCGTGGGCGCGAGTGAAAACCTGGCTGGCAGCAACATGAATATCGCTTCCGCCACCACGTTCGACATGGGCGGCGCGGGCGTCTTCACCAATAACGGCAATGTCATCCTGAATACGTTCGAACTCATTACCGTGCAGCAGGGCGAGTTCCTGAACGACACGAATGGCACGCTGTCCGGTTTCGGCTCCATCACCGTCGGCACGAACGGCACCTTCACCCAGAACGGCACCGATGCCACCGGCGCCTCGCCGGGCGAAATCACCATCATCGGCAATGTCACGCGCGGCGATTCGTCGAACATGATCACCGAACTGGCCGGCCTCGCCCCCGCGACAGAATTCGACGTCTACAACGTCACCGGCGCCATGGACCTTGCCGGCACGATGACGGTGGAACAGATCGACGATTTCGCCGTCGATATCGGCGACAGTTTCGCGGTCGTGAACGCCGGACAGCTGAATAACAGCTTCCATGAAATCAACGGGCTGGATGTCGGCGGCGGCGTGGTGATTGACGCCGAACAGACCGAAACCGGCATCACCCTCACCGGTGTCGCGGTCACGCATCAGGGCGATGGCGGCGACAATACCCTGACCGGCGGTACCGGCGATGACGTCTTCTCCGCCGGCGCGGGCAACGACACCATCGTCAGCAATGGCGGTGACGACCTGATGCATGGCGGCGATGGCGACGATGTCTTTATTGTCGAGGACACCAGCTTTGGACGGATCGATGGCGGCAACGGGTTCGACCTCGTCACCTTCGAGGGTGCAGGGGAGAGCTTCGACCTGACAGCGCTGCGCGGCGACCAGTTCAGCCATATCGAAGGACTCGATTTCTCGGGATCGGGCGACAATACCCTGTTGCTCGATTCCCGCTTTGCCCTTGCCGCCACCAGCGGCATCAATACGGAAACCGGCACCTCACACAGCCTGATCATCGACGGCGATACAGGAGATTCAGTGTCCTTCCAGGACAGTTGGAGCAACACGGGCAGCGTGACCATTGGCGGCAACGGCTATTCGGTCTATCAAAGCGTCTCGAATGACGCGCAGGTCTTTATCGACGACAGCGTCACCATCAACGCCGCGGCGGCCTGACCCGCGGCAGGACAGGCGCGAAAAGGCTGGTTTGACGTGACTGATGCCGGCATAAGCACATTCGGACCGCTGGCAACCACCGGCTCCCTGCAGCCGCCGTTCGATGCCGCCGTCATCATCCCGACCGTTCTGCGCGACACCCTGCCGCGCGCTGTCCGATCCGTCTTCACCCAGGACTGGCCCGGCCGCGTACAAATCCTGATTGGTGTGGATATTGCTCGCGGCGACCGCGATATTTTGCGCCAGCTCACCGCCGAATGCCCGGCGCGCATGGCGATCACGATTTTCGACCCGGGCTACTCGACCGCACAGATCCATGGCGGTATTTACCACAATGCCTATAGCGGCTCGCTCCGCACGGTCCTAAGCTACGCCGCGAACAGCCGCTACCTCGCCTATCTTGATGATGATAACTGGTGGGCGCCGCATCATCTGTCTGACCTGATACAAGCCATTGAGGGATTCGACTGGGCGTTCACCTATCGCTGGTTTGTCGATCCCGGCACCCAGGAAGTGCTCTGTATCGACGATTTCGAATCCATCGGGCCGGCGCGCGGGATCTATGCGGAGAAACTGGGCGGGTTTGTCGATTCAAACTGTCTGATGATCGATAAGACACGCTGCCACGCCGTCCTCCCGCAATGGTCCATTCCGCTTCTGGCGGACGGTAGCGGCGAAGACCGGAACGTTTTCAACAATTTGAAAAAACAACATTCCACCGCGTGGACGAAGCGCCCCAGCGTATATTATGTGATCAATCCCGATTCCGGCACACAGCCCGTGCGCGACAAGATACTGGCGCAACGCGGACTTAAGCTGTCGGTTCCGCAACAGGGGCAGCCGGCGACCTTTGCGCACCGGAACGCCAAGATCAACGAATACCTGTTATCAAACCTGACCCGTAAACTGCATCTCGGCGCCGGCGGCAATCTCCTGCCCGGCTGGCTCAACACGGATATCGCACCGGTTTCCAGCGCCGTCCTGGCACTGGACCTGACCCGTCCCTTCCCCTTCGAGGCAGACAGTTTCGATTACATCGCCGGTGAACACGTCATCGAGCATATGCCCCTCGCCGACGGCCTTCGCATGCTGCGGGAATGTTTCCGGGTTCTCAGAACCGGCGGGAAAATCCGTCTATCGACGCCTGATGTCCGCCGCCTGCTCGCGCTGTATACGCCTGAACCCAGCGACCTGCAGAAACGTTACGTCGACTGGATAAACCGGACGTTTATTGGATATTCAAAAGGTTACAATCCGACTCTTATCCTGAACAACCTGTTTTACAACTGGGGCCACCGGTTCATTTATGACCAGAATATCCTGGCAACAGTGCTGTCACAGGCCGGATTTACAAATCTGGCCGCGTATCCGGTGGGCGAAAGCCCCGATCCAAATCTCGCGGGAATAGAAAAGCATGGCGAAACAGTCGGACAGCCGGAACTCAATGCATACGAAACAATGGTTATCGAAGCGACCAGGCCTTAACCGCTCCTTAACCACACGGCGGGCAGGATAGCGTCCGGCAGTCGCGGTTTTATGCCAAACCGGCAATTGTTTGTGTTAACCTTCTTTCCGCAACGGATGAACCGAAAGCGTGGACACCGATGGTCGCAACAGCCAATTTCCGTGACGGCGGTGAGAAGCCCGGCCTGACGGTACGCGTTGGCGATCTGGGACGTCGGATCGGCGGCGGCTTCAACAAGCGCGGCAATCGCGGCCCCTGGTGGAAACTCAAGACGTCCACGATTATTGCGCTGTCTGTTCTTGCCCTCGGGATCGAGGGTCGGCATCTGGACTTTGAATGGGTCGAATGGGTTCGGGTAAAGGCCTTCGACGTTTATCAGAAGCTGCAACCCCGGCCCGAACAGGCCCTTCCCGTCGGCATTATCGATCTCGACGAAAAAAGCCTTTTCGAAGTCGGCCAATGGCCCTGGCCCCGCACCGTAATCGCGGACCTGCTGAACCGGCTGGCCGATGCGGGCGCCGCCGGAATCGCCTTCGATATGGTGTTTCCGGAACACGACCGGACCTCGCCTGCCCTGATCGCAAATTCAATTCGCGGAATTGACGACAAGACAGTCACGACACTGAAATCCCTGCCCAGCAACGACGATGTCCTCGCAGCCGCGATGCGGCGTCTTCCGACGGTTGTCGGACAGGTGGGACTGAATAACGCGTTACCGGACGGCAAGCTGCCGCCAACCTTCAAATCCGTGATCAAGGGCGTTGTTGGCGTCGGAGACGGATTTCCATACGCCTTTATTTCGCCCAATTACACAGCCTTTATGGGCAATGTCCCCGAACTGGAAAAGGCAGCCTCCGGACACGGTATCTTCTCGGTTGGCGAAGAGCCCGACGGCGTGGTGCGGCGCGTGCCCATCATTTCGCGGGTCGGCGAGGAAATCCGGCCCGCGCTGTCCATCGAACTGTTGCGGGTTGCACTGGGCGGAACCGGCGTCTTTGTCCGGCGCGATCCGGCGGGCATCTCCGACATCATTATCCAGCGCATCGGCCAGCCCGGTTATAGTATTCCGACGGATCGGAACGGCCGCATCTGGGTCCATTTTTCGAAACCCGCCCCCTACAACACGAAGAATAACGAGGGCCGGCTTTATATTTCCGCCTCCGATGTCATTAACGGGAAAGTGCCCAAGGAACGGCTGGCGGGAAGGCTGTTCATCCTCGGCACCTCCTCCGTCGGACTGCTCGATATCCGGGCGACGCCCATCGCACCCCGGCTGCCCGGGGTGGAAGTCCACGCGAATATCCTGGAAAACATCATCGGCGCGACCAATGCCCGCGTCCAGAAACAGGACGAGATCGTCCAGGCGGGCCTTGCCGAGGCGAAGGAGCGCGGGTTGGAAGCGGGATCGCCCGAATATCAGGCGCTTGCCGCGAAAATCAATAACGAGAAACTGCAGGTCGTCGATTTCGATTTTTACCTGAAATATCCCTATTTCGCGGATGCCGTCGAAATCTCGATGATCCTGTTCGCGGGTATTTTCATGATCATTTTCATCCCGCGCCTCGGCCCCATGCTGACCCTCGCCGGGGTCGCCGTCGCAGGTGCCGCTCTTGTGGGCGGCAGCTGGTATCTGTATTCGGAGCACCTGACGCTGATCGACGTGACCTATCCGGGCGTTGTCACCATGGCGCTTTATTCCGTACTGACCTTCGCCAATTACACCCGCGAGGCGGCGGAAAAGAAACAGGTCCGCGGCGCCTTCGCACAGTATCTCTCCCCGGCCCTGGTCGAACAGCTGGCCGATAATCCCGAACGGTTGAAGCTCGGCGGCGAAACCAAGGAAATGACCTTCCTGTTCTGTGACGTCCGGGGCTTCACGGCGATTTCCGAGACCTTCAAGAGCAACCCGCAAGGCCTCACCGTCCTGATCAATCGCCTGCTGACCCCGTTGACCAATGCGATCCTGGCCCGCCAGGGGACCATCGACAAGTATATGGGCGACTGCATCATGGCGTTCTGGAATGCGCCGCTGGACGACGAACAGCATTCGGTCAATGCCTGCCACTCCGCGCTGGCGATGTTTGCCGCCCTCGACATCCTGAACGAGGAACGGCGCCAGGAAGCCGAAGAGGAAGGCGTTCCCTTCCTGCCGCTGAATGTCGGCGCCGGGATCAATACCGGCGAATGCGTCGTCGGCAATATGGGATCCGACCAGCGCTTCGATTATTCTGTCCTGGGCGACCCCGTGAACCTCGCGGCACGGCTGGAAAGCCAGTCGAAGAATTACGGGGTCAAGATCGTGCTCGGCCCCAAGACCGGGGTTTCGGCGGAAGAAGCCGGTTTCGCCGTGCTTGAGCTGGACCTGATCCAGGTCAAGGGCCAGTCCATCGGCGTCAATATCCACTGCCTGCTCGGCGATGCCGATTTCGCCGCATCACCCGAGTTCGTCGCGATCAAGGAAAAACACCGGACCTTTATCGAACAGTACCGTCACCAGCAGTGGGACGACTCGGAAAATACGATGAACGAGTGCCGCAAGATGGCCCGTGAAATGGATCTGGGGATGGATGTCCTGTACGACATGTACAAGGAACGGATCGACGAATATCGCGAAGTCCCGCCGCCGATCGGCTGGGACGGCGTCTACGTGGCCACCGAAAAGTAATCAGGACGTCTTGCCGCCGACCACCGGCTCACTGCCGGGTTCGGTCGCCGTGTCGTGTTGCCCGACGGCGGTGTCGGCCGCGGCGCCGCCCGTATCATCACCGGCCTGAACCTGCTGCTGCAGCGCCGCTGCGATCCGCAGGAATACCGGCCGCCAGTCGCCGAGTATACGCTGGCGGAACAATCGCATGTTCGGGTACCAGGGCGAATCCTCGCGCCGGAACAGCCAGCGCCACTCCCCGCCAAAGGGCAGGATCGTCCAGACCGGCTTGCCCAGCGCCCCGGCGAGATGGGTCACCGCGGAATCGATGCTGATCACCAGGTCCACCTGGTCGATAATTGCCGCGGTTTCACCGAAATCCGTCAGTTTTTCCGACAGATTGAATACGTTGTCGCGCCCCTGATGCGGCTTCAGCTCCGCACTTCTGGGGCCCCACTGGATACTGTAGAAATCGATACCGGGAATATCGAACAATCCGGCGAACCATTGCAGCGGGCAGGAACGGAACCTGTCATCGCTGTGGGTCGGCCGGCCGGCCCAGACGAAGGCAACCGCCAGTTTGCTGTCCTTTCTCCGCTTTATGCGCGTTTTGGCATCCGGCGGCGGCCGCAGATAGGGGACCTTGTTCGGGATAGTTTCCACCGTCGTGCCGAAGCGGTTCGGCAGGCTCAGCAACGGAACCTGGACCTCGTAGGTGACCGAAGCTTCAGAACCCAGCGCGAAGACTTCATCGACGCCTTCAAGGGTCTGCAGAACCCGGAACAGTTCCGGTTCGCAGGCCAGATAGACCTTCCCCTCGCCGGCGCGCTGGCGAAGCAGCGGGACATAGCGGATGAACATCAGCGTATCGCCGAAGCCCTGTTCCACATGCACCAGAAGCCGCCGGCCCTTCAGCGGGCTGCCATCCCAGAGCCGGTCCCGCACATCCTTGACGTTGGTTTTATAGGCCGCCATGTCGAAGCGGGATTCATAGGCGGCCCAGCCCTCCTTGTACTGCCCGTTCATCAGCAGCACGCTGGCCGGCGCGAAATAGGCGCGCGCCGCGTTGGGCTGCAATTCGCGCACCCGCTTGTAGCAGTTCAGGGCGTCCTGCAGCCGTTCCATCCGCAGCAGCGCATTGCCCAGCGAGTAATGGCCATCGGGATCGTCCGGCGCCAGTTCCACGACGCGCCGCAACAGCTGCAGCCCCTCGCCCGTATGCCCCAGCTTCAACACCACATGGCCGAGGTTTCTCAGCGCCGAAGCATCTTCCGGCATCATCACCAGCGCATGGCGCAGCATCATGGCGGCTTCTTCGTAGCGTCCCAGCTTTTCAAGCGTCGCGCCAAGATTGGTCAGGCAGCGCATCTGGTTGGGGTTGAGGTCGATACTGCGCTGATACGCCTTCAGGGCATTGCCGATCTGTTCGCCCTGAAACATCGCGTTGCCCAGCTTGTACCAGCCGTTTGCCCAGTTCGGGGCAATCTTCACCGCCTTGCTGAACGCATCGATGGCGGCCGGGATATCACCCTGGTTGAGGAATGCATCCCCCCGGTTGGCATGCGCTTCCGCATAATCCGGGCGCAGTGTCGTCGCCGCTTCAAAAGCCGCCAGCGATTCGTCGACCCGGCCCATCCGGTACATCAGGTTCCCCAGATTATTCTGTACCTCCGGGAAATCCGGCCGCTGCTGCAGCGCCGTCCGGTAGGCTTTCTCCGCAGCTTCCAGCGCGCCGGATTCCGCATGGGCGATACCGAGATTATTGAATGCATCCGCATAATCCGGCTGCAGCGCAATTGCCTTTTCAAGTAGCGCGACCGCATCCGAATACTGTCCCGCGATACGCAGCAGATAGCCCAGCGTATTGTGGAACGATGCGGAATCAGGCGCCAATGCCACGGCCTGCCGCACATGCCGGATTGCAATGTCGTTGCGGCCGGCGCGATGCGCGATCACACCGAGCAGGTGCCAGGCTTCGGCGTTGCCTTCGTCCCGTGACAGCGTTTCCCGGCAGGATTTCTCGGCTGCCGCGAGTTCGCCGGACTGGAATAGCGCAAGCGCTGTGGCTATGGGTGATGAATCGTCAGGCATGGACATATCTTAGCTGTTGTTAACCATGAATATGATCCGAATATCCTAACGAAAAGAAAACACCCTTCATTTCCGGGGTGCTACCGGATACCGTAATGGAATCATTGAAGGGAAAAAAGAAACCACATGAGTAAAG
>CAXBEC010000084.1:0-8551 GCA_963974145.1 uncultured Alphaproteobacteria bacterium
CACGGTTGAGGATGTCGACGCCGTGATCCGCCGCATGCTGGGGCCGCGCATGAGTATCACGGGGCTGATCCTGCAGAAGGACCTCAGCGGGTTGCAGACGACGGCTGCGACCCATCGCAGTGTCATCCCGGATCTGTATCACACCAGAACGCCGGTGAAACTGCTGCAGGACAAGGTGGCGGCCGGAAACCTCGGTGCCTCGACCGGAGAAGGTTTCTACGACTGGCGCGACCGGGATACGGACGCCTACAAGCGTGCCGTGGCACGCAAGCTGGCGCGGCTCCTGCAATACCTGGAAGAGGATGAACCGCTGCCGTCCTAATCGCTGATAACGGTTTTCCCTGCCGCCCTGAGCGCCGCAATCTCTTCCTCGCCATAGCCGAGTTCCGCAAGGATTTCGCGGCTGTGTTCGCCGACTTTCGGGGGCTGCCGGCGCAGACGAAAATCGTGGTCGCCGACCTCGACCGGCAGGCGTGGAATTTTCGTTCCGGGCGCGCCCGGCAGGTCGAGACTCAGCATGCGGCCGTTGGCGTTCAATTGCGGGTCGTCGGTCAGGTCTTCGGGCTTTGCCACGGGCGCAAAGGGTATCTTGATCTCTTCGCAGATTTGCGACATCTCCGCCCGGGTAAAGCGTTTCATGATATCGGCGACAATGGGGAGTGTCCGCGCGCGTTCCCGCACCCGCCCTTCGTTGGTGGCAAGGGTCGGGTCTTCGAGCAGGTCCTGGCGGTCGAAACGTTCGCAGAACCAGCGCCAGTGATTGTCGCTGGTGATCCCGATGAAGATCATTTCGCCGTCCGAGGTTGGAAAGGTTTCGTAAATTCCCCAGGCGCCGACCCGTCCCGGCATCGGAGGGGAAGGGGCGTGGGTAACGGCGCTGCCGATCATGTGCTGCATCATCAGGAAGGCTGTGGATTCGAACAGGGCGCTTTTGACGAACTGTCCTTCCCCCGTGCTTTCGCGTTCACGCAGCGCCGCCTGTATGCCGACAACGGCGAAGGTGCCGCCCATGATGTCAATAACCGATGACCCTGCCCGCAATGGCCGGCCCGGCGGACCGGTCATATAGGCGAGACCAGCCATGTATTGCACGACCTCGTCCAGCGCCGGACGGTTTTCATAGGGACCGCTGAGGAAGCCCTTCAGCGAACAATAAACAATCCGGGGGTTGATCCGTTTGCAGTCATCATACCCGACGCCGAGCTTCTCCACCGTTCCCGGCGCGTAATTCTCGATGACCACATCGGCAGTTTCAATCAGGCGCAGCGCCACCGCACGGCCTTCGTCGCTCTTGAGGTCGATGGCGAAGCCGCGCTTGTTGCGGTTGAAGGCGCCGAAGAAGCCGGCTGCGAAACCGAGCAGCTTTCGCGTTTTATCGCCGGCAGGGGCGGGCTCCACCTTGATCACATCCGCACCGAGATCGGCCAGAATCAACCCGGCACAGGGGCCCATGATGGTCTGGCAGAATTCCACAACCCGGATGCCATTGAGCGGTAGGGGACGTGCGTCGCTGGTGTTCATTCGGGAAGGCTCCATGTAGGTCTGAAACAGTATAGGCGGGATGCATGGCAGGAATACGCGGTTATGCCAATACGGTCGGGTGCGCAAATACTATAACGATCAGACTTCATGACAACCGTGCTTGACCTTCCTGTAACTTGAAGGTTCACGTTAAGTCATATCGCAATTACCGGGTAGTGACATGGCGTTGAGATACATACTGCTGGCCGTTTTCCTGACGGCTGTGACGGGCGTCATCCTATGGAAGTTCGGTGAGGCGAGTGATCCCGGGTTCGCCGATGCGGATGATCCCGGACTTGTTGCGCAGGGAAGCGAATTATACGGCGCGCATTGCGCCGCCTGTCACGGCGCAAACCTCGAGGGACAACCGAACTGGCAGCAGCGCGGGCCGGACGGGAAATTGCCGGCACCGCCGCATGACGAAACCGGTCATACCTGGCATCACCCCGACGCGCAGAATTTCAAGGTGACGAAACTGGGCACCGAGGCGCTGGCGCCACCTGGTTACAGATCGGATATGAAGGGATTTGCGGATATTCTCAGCGACCGGGAAATCTGGGCGGTGCTCGCCTATATCAAATCCCGCTGGCCCGCGGAAATTCGCCGCCGCCATGCGGCGAGGAGCACCCAGACCCGCTAAGCGCTTGCGCCGCGAGCGGCTTCCCCGTATCACGATGCTGGAGCGGGCGATTTGAAATGGGGGCGTTTATGGCAAAGCGCAGACGTGGCGGTAAGGCTGACGCCAGGAATTTTGGCGACGAAATGCTGGAACGGATGGCGCAGCATGACAATGCGGAATCCCTGAACGACAATATCATCACGCCATTTGCGGCAGCGCTGGAAAAGGTCTGCAGCGATCGCGGCTATGTTCTGAATGTTTATGGTGAGAGCAGCAATCTCGTCGTCAGTAACGACGAGGACGCCGAAGCCATCTTTCAACTTGTTGAAGAATATTTCGAAGCCCGGGAAGCTGAGGAAGCAGAAGGGGTGGTGGAACCCGAATCGAAGTAGCCGCGAGGCGGCATCGCTGTTCCCGAACCACCGACATGGAATTTGACCTAAACCTGGCACTCGCGATTGCTGCCGTATTCGTTGCCGGGCTTTCGCGAGGCTTTATCGGGTTCGGCGCCGGTCTGATCATTATCCCCGCGCTCGCAATTCTGTATGGTCCGATCGAGTCCGTACTGATCATGACCCTGATAGAAGTGCCCGCGACCGCGTATCTGCTGCCGACCGCCGTTCGCCATGCCAACTGGCGGTCCGTGGCGCCGCTGGGTATCGCGTCATTGCTGACGTTGCCGCTGGGCGCCTGGCTGCTGACATATATTGACGCTGAGGACATGCGCCGCTTCATCGCGATACTGGTCATTTCCGCCGGAATCATGCTGGGGAGCGGCTGGCGCTACAGTCGAACACCGACACTGGCCGTGACGATCCCCGTCGGCCTCGTCAGCGGTTTCCTGAGCGGCTCGGCGAATATCGGCGGACCGCCGGTGGTTGTTTTCCTGATGGCCGGCCGAAATACCGCCATGGAAGTTCGGGCGGGGATCATGGCGTATTTTTCGTTTTCGGTGGTGTTCCGGATTATTGCATATGGCCTGCTGGGGTTGCTCACGATGCCCTTGTTCTGGATTTCCGTGGCGCTGATCGCGCCATATATGGCCGGCATTTTTATCGGCAGCCGGGCGTTCAGCGGCATTTCCGAAAAGCTGTTCCGATGGACTGTCCTGGTCGTGGTGTTGACCATGGGTGTCATCGCGCTGTTGCGCTGATGGACTGCTTTGCGTCGGCGGCAGCCGTAAGCTAGGGTCACGCCTTCACTGATTTTCAGGAGGCGGAACATGACGGATACTCCCGCACCGGCGGCCATTGGCATGCCGGTGGAAGACGTGGATACGCCCGCGTTGCTGGTTGATCTGGATGCATTCGAACGGAACCTCAAGCGGATGGCGGATGCCATCAAGGACAGTTCCGCCAGGCTGCGGCCACATTCCAAGACACATAAATGCCCGGTTATCGCGCTGCAGCAGATGGCGCTGGGCGCGGTCGGAATCTGCTGCCAGAAGGTGGGAGAAGCTGAAGCCCTGGTCTATGGCGGCGTCGACAATGTCCTGGTCAGCAACCAGATTGTAGGCGCGCCAAAGCTGGCGAAACTGGCCTCGCTGGCGCGGCGCGCCAAAATGGCGGTTTGCGCGGATGACGCTGGCAATGTCGCGGATATCGATGCCGCGGCCGCAGCGGCGGGCGTGACTTTGGATGTGCTGGTTGAAATCGATGTCGGCGCCGGTCGCTGCGGTGTCGCACCGGGCGCGCCGGCGCTGGCGCTGGCACAGAAGATCGACCAGTCGGCCCATCTCAATTTCGGGGGATTGCAGGCCTATCACGGCAGCGCCCAGCATATCCGCGATTATGAGGGGCGTCGCAAGGCAATCGAATCCGCAACGGCCATGACGTCGGAAACCGTTTCCCTGCTGGCGAAAAACGGTCTCGATTGCGGCATTGTCGGGGGGGCCGGAACCGGGACGTTTCAGTTCGAGGCGGCCAGCGGCGTCTACAATGAACTGCAGGCGGGTTCGTACATCTTCATGGATGCCGATTACGGCCGCAATCTGAACAGCGGTGGCGATCCCGTCGATGATTTCGAAAACAGCCTGTTCGTCTATGCCACGGTGATGAGCCGGGCGGCGAGCGACAGGGCCATCCTCGATGCCGGGTTGAAGGCGTTGAGTGTCGACTCCGGTCTGCCGTTGATGTGGCAGACACCGGGCGTGGAGTTTGTCGGTGCGTCGGACGAGCACGGTAAACTCCTGATTTCAGAGTCAGTGCAGGGCGGCAACAGCGACCTGAAGGTCGGTGATAAAGTGAAGGTCGTGCCCGGGCATGTCGACCCGACCGTTAATATGTATGACTGGTATGTCTGTATCCGCGGCGGGCGGGTCGAGGCTCTGTGGCCGATAACGGCGCGGGGGCGCCTGCAATAAGCGGTCCCGCAAGACAATTAAATCAATCAAGAGGAACTGACAGTTATGACGGAACAGGTAATGACCGGGACGGGACGAATGCCGAAACTGGTCGCGCCGCCAAAATCCTGCGAAACGCATTCTCATATTTACGGCCCCATTTCCAAATACCCCCACCATTCCGGCCGCGTTCACCACGTGGAAGCGTCTCTAGACGCCTATCGGACGATGCTGGCCCGTCTGGGGTTCGAGCGGGGCATCATCGTTCAGCCATCGACATACGGTCGGGATAACCGGGCAACACTGGAAGCCATCGCAACGATGGGGCAGGCGAATGCACGTGGCGTCGCTGTTACGGCGCCGGATGTTTCGGCAGATGAGTTGCAGCGGCTGCATGACGGCGGGATTCGCGGCATGCGGTTTTTCTTTCTTGTCGATGATTTCACCATCGACGATCTGGCGCCGATGGCCGCGAAGGTCGCGCCGCTTGGCTGGCATGTTCAGGTTCAGGACAACGGCAGCTGGATTGTCGATGCAATGCCCTACATGAAGGACCTGCCGGTCGACGTCGTTATCGACCATATCGGCCGGACACCAGCAGCGAATGGCGTCAATGACCCTGACTTTCAGGCCCTGCTGAAATTCATGGAAAGCGGCAAGTGCTGGGTGAAGATTTCGGCGCCCTATCTGCAGTCGACCGACGGACCGCCGCTGTATCGGGACGTGGGTGAAAAGGTGAAGGCCCTGGTTTCGGTAAGACCCGACCGGCTGGTCTGGGCGGCCAACTGGCCGCATCCGAACTCGCCCTTGGACAACAAACCGGAAGAGGCGGACTGCCTCGATCCTCTGCTTGAATGGGTGCCGGACAAGAAAATCCGCGACGATATCCTCGCGACGAATCCCGGTATCCTGTACGGCTTTGATCGCTGATAGAGATCCGGTGCAGCACAACGACCGGCAACCGCTTCTCCTGTTGAGGAGAAGCGGTCCGGTTTGCGGCCGTCGGTCTGTTGGCGTTGCTAGCCGAACAGGGCCAGGATCGACCGTTCGCTCTGTGCCGCCAGTGACAGGGAGTTGATGCCCAATTGCTGCCGGGTCTGCAAGGCAAGCAGGTTGGCGCTTTCCTCGTTCAGGTCCGCAAGAGTCAGCTTGCCGGCACCGCTTTCCAGAGTGTTGACGAGATCCTCGGTAAAGTTGAGACGGGTCTGAAGAACCGTTGCATTCGAACCAAGGGTCGATGCCGTTGTCCGGAGTGTGGTAATTGCCGTATTGACCGCGGTAAGTGCCAGGTCAATGTCCGAATTCGCAACAAAGTCGTTGGCTGCCGCCGCGACATTCAGTCCGGTTGCGGCTGTGGAAGAGTCGATGCCCGCGACCGTCAGCACGCTGGTGCTATCCTCGTTGAAGCTGACAACGAGGTTGTCCGGTGTTGCCTGTAGCAGGTTGATCCCGCCGAAACTGGCATCGTTGCCGAGAGCGTCAACCTGATCCAGCAGCGCGTTGAACTGCACCGAGAGTGAGGAGCGCTCGGTGGTGTCGCTGGTTGCCTTCGCGGTAATTGCAAGGCCCTTTGCCTGTTCAATCAGTTCGGTGATCGCCTCGATACCGTTGATCGCTGCCTCAATGGTACTGATACTCTGATCGATATTATCCTTCAAACCATTCAGATCGTCTGCGCGGTTGGTAAGAGCGCGTGCCGCGAAAAAGGCGGCGGCGTCATCCAGCGCGGAGGCAACTTTCAGGCCCGTTGACAAGCGATCCTGCGTCCTGTCGATCAAATCTGTCGTTCGGGACAGCGTCAGGAGGTTGGATCGTATCGCTGCTGATAGTTCAACTTTATCTGCCATAACCGTGTTCCCCTTCTAGGGTTTATATGACCGTCTACCGGCTTGCTTCAGGCTTTGCCTGAACCACGTTGCCGAAAACGGTCATGACCCGGACTGCTGTGGGAAATACCGTTGCCTGCAACACCGCTAACAATTGGCCGCAAACTTCAGTCGTTCCGTAGCAATGGGGATGCCAACGCGAAAATTAATAAATTGTATTGTAATTCAATTGGTTACGATGTGCCCGAACCAGGGTGGCAAGTTGGCCTCAAAATCATACAGGCAGATTCGAACCTGATTCTGGAAGGAATTGCCGGGCTCTCGGAATCTTACGCCTATCTGAACCCGCCGCAGGTGATGTCAGTCCGGAAAGTCGTACAGGCGCGCCGGGTTGTCGGCGAGGATTGCCTTCCGCATGGCGGGGTCATCCGGAAACGCATCGAGGAGAATGTCGAGACAATGTGCCGGCACCGGTTTATCGCCGGCAGCAAATTGCGGATGCGGCCAGTTCAGGCCCCAGACCAGTCGATCAGGCCGGACATCCGCCAGCTTGCGGATACGGGGGACGATATCGGAATAGGGCGCACCTGTCGCGGAGCCATAATAAGGGCCCGAAATCTTGATCCATATATTGCCACCTTCCAGCAGCTTCAGGAGGGCGGTGAAGCCGGGGTCGTTCAAGTCCATATCTTTTGGCATACGACCGATATGGTCGATAACGACCGGTACCGGAAGACTGGTGATTTTTGGCAGCCAATTCAGGGCGTCCTCGCCGTTTTCCTGTACCTGTATATGCCAGCCGAACGGAGCAATTCGGGGAATGACAGCAGGGATGTCGTCAAGCGTGACATCGTTGCCCTGCCGGGTAAACCGGAAGCCCCGGATCCCGGCATCGTGGAGTGCGGACAGTTCGTCACGGGAGACGTCGCTGCGGCAGACTGCGACGCCGCGCGCCCGGTCGGCGCCGAATTCGCGCATCGCGTCCAGTGTCCGGCTGTTATCCGTACCGTAGGCGGATGGCTGGACAATGATGGCGCGTTCAATGCCCAGATTGTCTAGTACGCCGCGATATTCCGTAACGGAAGCGTCGGGATGCAGGCTGCGTCCCTGGCCCGGGGCATAGGGATATTTGTCGACCGGGCCATAAACATGGGAATGGCATTCGCAGGATTTGGGCGGGGCGATGAGGCGGGGCCGGGGGCCGGGATCGGCTGCGTAAACCATCAGGCTGGATTGATCTGCCGGTCCGGCACGATGGAGTTGCGGCCGAGATACCGGAAATATTCATCATCGCTGGCCTGGCAGATATCACGCAGGGTCCACAGCGCCTTGCCGAAGACGGTTTCGTTGAACAGCCAGTTCTCGACCTGCAGGCTGGCGCCAAAGCCCGGCTGCGCCGTGACCGCTTCGCCGTAATAGGCCTTGATGTCCTCATAGGCGAGTTTCAGCACCCGGCCCGGGGCATGGTCATCACGCGGCGCCGGTGTGGCCTGATTTTCAAGAAACGCCAAAAAAATACAGGGCTGCCGCGTCAATGGAAAGGCCGCTTGGGCCGACGGTCGTCCGTCCCCGGGTCCGTACCGCCAGGTCGTACCAGGGCGCCAGCGAAGCGATCTCGCGCATCAGCGCCTGCGTCGTTCCGGTGCCCGGCGCTGTTTCATCTGCCGGCTTCGGCAGGGCGATGGGACAGACCATGCCGGTCATATCATCCTCATCCAGCGAGGTAATAGTGCTGCCGGCTTCCTCGGGATAATCCTCGAGGACTGGCCCTGCCGGCCGCTCCAGCAGGGCGAGGGCCGCCATCAGCACGCGTTTCTGAAAGGCGGCGTCATTTGGAACGCCGAGCGGCCGCCCCAGTTCAAATGGCACCCATAACGCGCGCGGCGGTCCGGTGCGTTCCGTATGAATGCGGATCAGACTGATCTGCGTCGTCGCGAGGCCTTCTTCTTCAAAAAATACGGCAAGCCCGCCAACGGCGCGCGTGCATTTGGGTCATATGGGCACCAGAAGAACCGTATCGACGCCGTCGGCCTTCATCATCCCCGCGATGGCGCGGGCCGAGTTTTCAAGGTCCAGCGGGTGCGCCGCCCCTGATACGGTATAGTGGAACCCGGCAACCGACCCGATGACGCCTTCCGCAGCCAGATCGTGCAGCCGTTGCAGGGGAAAGCAGACATTCAGATCCTGCTGAAACCCTGTGCGGTCGAAATTTACCGAAACATGGCTCATTACGACATCGCCGGG
>CAXBEC010000085.1:0-8490 GCA_963974145.1 uncultured Alphaproteobacteria bacterium
GGGCGCGCGCATCGCCGAGCGGCTGAAGGCGGATTTGCGCGGCCATGACGACAGGACCGTGGTCAACCTTGCCTCGAACGAATATTTCAAGGCGGTGGATACAAAGGCGCTGGGACGGAATGTGATCGGCGCGAAGTTCCTGAACGTGAAGGATGGCCAGTCCCGCGCGCTGATGTATTACGCCAAGCATGCGCGCGGGTCGATGGCGCGCTGGATCATGGAAAACCGCGTGGACCGGGCCGAGGGGCTGAAGGATTTCAACGCCGACGGCTACTCACTCGACGCGGCGGCTTCAACGGAAGACGAGCTTGTCTTTACCCGCCCGCAGCCGCCCATCAAAAAATAGGCGCTTCAGGACGGCGCGAAGCGTTTCTTCGGCGGCTTGATCGGCTTGGGCACACCCAGTGCCTTGTTTGTCTGGGCGACCTTCGATTTGGATTTGGCCAGCGGCATGGCTTTGGTCTGGTTCAGCGCCTCGCCCTTGCGCATGCGGCGGCGGGCCGCGGCGGAACCGCCAAAGGCCTCCCGGTCGGCCGCGCCGGCGGCGAACTGGACCTCAATCTTGTTGCCGTCCGGATCGAAGACATTCACCTGAATCATGTTGATCTCGGTCAGCGGCGACACCTGGTACGGGGTGTCGGTTTCGCGCATCTTCTTCTGGAACGACCTTATGCTGCCGTTCGAGCGAAGCGCAAAATGCTCGATCTGGGCTTCCTCGGTCTTGATCTTCTTTGAGCATTCGACGAGATGGACAACCGCCTGCTTGCCGCAATAATGCCAGGCGCCGCCGATGCCGAAGCTCGGCCGTTCGCCGCGCGGCAACCCCAGGACGTTCTCATAGAACGCGGACATCTCATCGAGTTTCGAGGTGCGGATGTTGACGTGATCGAGCCAGAACATTGCCATCTTGAACTCCTCATCATCTGGGGGCGCGAATGGCGACTATTCTGAGCATCGCCGCGGGCAATTTCAACGAATAATCGAGCTGGCGCGGCGCGAAACCGGCCTTACCGGGGCCAGAGCGCGGTTTGCGGGTAGAATTGCGACCAGGCAAACCAGAAGGCCTGATGGCTTCCGGGATCGGAACCATCGGCGGCAACCGCCTTTATGCCGCCGGCATCAAGTTCCAGCCGGATATTTTCATAAACAATCTCTTCGCCGTTCTTCAAGGCCACGAAGGCCTTGCTGCGCTGAAACGCCACCGGCCTGCCGGATGCCGTGATGACGCCTATGATGTCTTCATGAACCGGCAAACGGGGATCAACGTCGCCGACCGGAAAGATCGGCCCTTTGGCATCCCGGCTGTTGCGAAAGTCGAAATCGCGACCCAGCGCCAGCGATTCGACCAGCACCGTGGTCTCCGGATGCGCCTTCTTCCACGTCCCCCAGTCGGTCGTGATGACGCTGGCCTGCTTCAGTTGCAGCTTCTGCGCCGCGAGGGGCCCCGTCACCGCCTTGCCCAGAAACGTATCGAACACCGAGTATGTATTGACGTCGTACATCACCTTGTTGGAGCGGATCAGCAGCCCCGATGTGCGCAGGACCGGCCGGTCGATCCCCTCGGGCAATTGATCGGTGAACCAGGCCTGCGCCGCGCCGCACAGGGTGCAATAGGGTATGCCAAGATGCCGTCCGCCCAGCGTGTCGTTGACCATCTCGCGAACTTCCATAATGCGTCGCGGATAGGCCCGGTACGCACCGTTCACCCCGATGCCGAAAACGATATCCCCGTCCTTGAGCCAGGTCGCATCTTCCGCGCTGCTCACCTCGGGGTTGTCCGCGGCGGGAATGCAATTGCACACGTCGTCTGTCGTATCGTACGGGCGGTCGTCGATAAGTACGCCGCCCCATGATACGAGCCGCCAATCGATATCGCCCGCGACAAAGAGCCTGTCCCATCCGGGCACAAGGCTCGTGAAAATGGCGCGCTTGACCCGCAGATAATCCGGGGGTGCGGGAATATCCCATGCGATGAGATGGTCGGTTACGACCCCCCAGTGCAATACGTCCTGCAGCTCTTTCCCCAGCAATCGGGAGGCGGCATCGGCGAGCACCAGGTGCAGATCGCGCCCCGTGATGAAGCGCATCAGGTCGCTGATCATCCAGACGATCCGAGGATCTTTTGATTCCGAGATTGCCGTCAGAGCGATCGACTGATCCCGCTCCCATGTCGATTTCGCTGTACTGTCGATAAAGGCCACCTGCACGGCGGACTGCAGCGCCTCGGACAGCGGCCCTTCCGGTATTGCCGGCGGTTGGCCGAATTCCTTGATCACGTAGTCCGGCAGCGGTGCTGCTTCCTGCGCCCGCAACGCGTCAAACCGGAACAGCGACAGCGTTACCAGGGACGCAATCATGAGGAGTCGGGACTGAACGCTGATTGCGGATACCATCGCAGGGCCTTTCGCGTGCCTGTTTCATCCCGAGACGCACAGGCCGAATGCAAATCCGGATGTGCCGTCCGCAGCGCCCGGTTCAGACAAACCCTGCCTCGAACCGGAAACCGCGCACACCACGATACAATATTTTTCGCCCAGACCTGCCGCGTCGCCAATCACGATTGCATCATAATAGGGTGATCACCGGCGGCGCCGGTTCCCGATGCCACCGCCTTTTTCGCTTCTGCCGCAGGCGAAAACCTTATCGTCGCCCGAAGCGCATCTGTATCGGGCCGGTGCCGCGCTGGTGGATGAACTGGTCGAAATATTCATTGCCGGTGTTCTCGATCTCGCTCACCGGGCCGCACCAGATAACCTTGCCGTCGTAAATCATGGCGATGCGGTCGGCGACGTCCTTTGCCCCGTCCATATTACTCGTCACCACGACGGTCGTCGCACCGATCTTTTCCGCGTTGCGCCGGATAAGCTGGTTGACGCTGTTGGTCATGATCGGGTCCAGCCCCGCCGTCGGTTCATCGAGCAGCAGGATTTCCGGATTGTCCGCAATGGCCCGCGCCAGCCCCACGCGCTTCTTCATGCCGCCCGACAGTTCGTCGGGGTAAAGGTCGGCAACATCCGCACCCAGCCCGACATTGCCCAGCTTCTCGATCGCGATCGCGCGAATTTCCTGCCGGCCCAGATCGTGGGTCTGGCTCAGGCGAAAGCAGATGTTCTCCCAGACCGGCATGCTGTCGAACAGTGCCGATTGCTGGAAGAGCATGCCGGTTTTCGCCATGATCGCGTCCCGTTCCCCGCGCGAAAACCCGACCGTGTCCTCCCCGTTGATCAGCAACCGGCCGCTGTCGGGTCTCTCCAGGCCGATAATGCATTTGAGCAGTACGGTCTTGCCGCAGGCCGAGGGACCGATGAGCACCATGGTTTCACCGGGATAGACTTCGAGGTCGATACCCGTCAGCACATGTTTCTCGCCATAGCTTTTGGTAACGCCCGAGATCGCGATCTTGGCTTCCTTGCCGGTTCCGCCGTTCATGTGATCTTCGCTGCCTCGAGGGTTGTTAAAGTATAGGCCTGTGTCATCAACCTGCGCCGATGCGTCGGGATATCATTTCACGGGACCGCAGGCGCCCGTAATTAACTCTAACATTTTCCTGCAGGAAAATACCCGCACAACAAGCCTCGATCTGTGATCGATATTTGTCGCTTCTGGACCTAGACCAGCCGATGAAATCGATTATGTGAAGCGCATGGGGCGCCTGTTAGACGCGCAACTCCAGCGCCGCTACACTGCGCCGAAGCCATCTGCGGGGAGTCCGACATGCCATACATCCAGTCTGACGGTGCACGCCTGTATTACGAGCAAGCGGGGACAGGAACGCCGATCGTTTTTGTCCATGAATTTTCGGGCGATCTCTGGAGCTGGGAGAAGCAGATCCAGCATTTCAGCCGCCGCTATCGCTGCATCGCCTTCAACGCCCGCGGGTATCCGCCCTCGGACGTACCGGAGAAACCATCGGGCTATTCGCATAAGAAGGCCGTGGATGATGTGGCGGCAGTGATGAATCACCTCAAACTCGGCAAAGCGCATATCGTCGGCTGTTCGATGGGGTCCCGCACGACGCTGGATTTCGGTCTGCGCTATCCACGCATGGCGACGACCCTTACCATGATTGGCATCGGCAGCGGCGGCGATCCGCGCGATGCCGCCGCCTTCAAACGCGACGCCGAGGCCCGCGCGCGCCTCTATGAGGAAGGCGGGCTCGCCGAGGTGCTGAAAGGATTGCGCAAGGCCGAAAACCGCGTCCAGCTGAAGCGCAAGAACCCGCGCGCCTTTGATGATTTCTGCCGTCGCTTCATGCAGCATTCGGCGCAGGGCTCCGCCCATATCTCGCGCCAGGTGATGGCCCGCCGGGCATCCCTGTTCAATATGGAAAAGCCCCTGCGCGCGATGAAGGTGCCGTCACTGGTCATCGTCGGCGACGAAGACCCGCGCGCCGTGGACGCTGGGTTGTTCATGAAACAGGTCAGCCCGGCGGTGCGGCTGTCGGTAGTGCCGGCCACCGGGCATCTGGTGAACCTGGAAGAACCCGACTTCCTGCACCGCCTGACCGAAGATTTTTTCGCGCTGGTGGAATCGAAGAAATGGCGTCCACGGGGCAAATGATCTTCCTCCCGCAACACATCCGTCAGGGCGCAACAGCACCGTAATGGATCCGATCACGCAGGGCGCATTGGGCGCCGCATTGCCGCAGACAGCGACGACTTCCCGCAAGGGGGCGGTCGCGCTGGCCGGGCTGTTCGGCTGGCTGGCAGGGATGGCCGCCGACCTGGATGTTTTCATTCGCTCCGCCGAAGACCCCCTGCTGTTCCTGGAATATCATCGCCACTTCACGCATGCGCTGGTGTTCATCCCGGTGGGCGGGTTGATATGCGCCACGATCCTGCATTTCCTGCTGGGCAAACGTTGGCGCCTTCCCTTTTCCAGGACACTTCTGTTCTGCACGCTGGGCTATGGGACGCACGGGCTGCTGGATTTCATGACGTCCTACGGCACGATGCTGTTATGGCCGTTCAGCGATGAACGTTACGCAGCGAACATCATCTCCGTTATCGACCCGCTGATGACCCTGCCGGTTCTGTTGCTGGTCGTGCTGGCCGGGGCCCGGCGGAATCCGCTGTTTGCCCGCCTCGCGCTGGTATGGGCCGGCGCCTATCTGATCCTGGGAACGGTACAGCATCATTCAGCCGTGCAAATGGCGCGGGACCTCGCCGCCGCGCGGGGCCATGCCATCGAGCGCATGATGGTCAAGCCGAGCTTCGGCAACATCCTGGTCTGGCGGTCGGTTTATGAATCCAAGGGCCGGTTCCATGTGGACGGGCTGCGCGTCGGCATCGCGCCGATGGTGTTTCCCGGACCATCGATCGCCCGGCTGGACCCGGCGCAGGACTTCCCCTGGCTTGATCCGGCATCCCGGCAATCCAGCGACCTGATGCGGTTTGACCGGTTCAGCCAGGGCTATCTGGCCATCAGTCCCGTCGCCGCCGACAGCGTCATCGATGTCCGTTACGCGTTCCTGCCCGATTCAATCGGCGCATTGTGGTCCATTGCCCTGACGCCGGAGGCTGCGTCCGACCAGCATGTCCGCTATGAAACCAACCGCAACAGCGCCCGGGCCAATATGGCAAGGCTCTGGCAGATGATAACCACCGCACCGGATGCCCTGAAACGCGATGCCCCTTACTGACGCAACCGCCCGAGCCACCAGGCTGGAATCATGGCAGCCAGGAAAAAGACCACCAGCAGCATGAAGCCGTCCTGAAAACCGAACGTACTGGCCTGGGCCTGAATGACCTCACCGAGGAAATGCAGCGCGCCGGGCGCCTGCTGTTCCGGCGGCAGGCCCGCCGTGCCCAGCAATCGTTCCACTTCATGCATCAGCGTCTGCGTGGCCGCATTGTCGGCGCTCTGCGTCGCGGTCAGCGCCTCGCTATGCACCTGTGTGCGGGTCTGGACAAAGGCGACCCAGGCGGTCAGCCCCAGTGACCCGCCAAGCTGGCGGCAGAAATTGATCGTGCCGCCGCCGGCGCTCAGCTTGTCCTGCGGCACCGATTGCAGGGCCGTATTCATGATGAAGGGATTGGTGAAGCTCATCCCCACGCGACTGACGATGAACAGGACCGTTATCGTCAAAACGGGCGTGTTGACGTCGGCGGCAGCCATCGGCGCGGTCCCGACGGCGAACAGGCACAGCCCGGCCATGATGCCCCAATGGGCCGGTACCGTATCCGCCAGCCGCCCCGTCAACGGCAGGACGGTCACGATCAGCAGGGCCGAGGGCAGCATGACCAGCGCCGCATCCAGCGGCGTCAGCCCCTGGATCAGCTGGGTGAAGACCGGAACGGCATAACCGACGCCGAAATTGCCGATGCCGAAGACGAAGGCGATAATCGCCACCATCGCGAAGCGGCTGTTCCGGAACAGCGTTACGTCGATCAACGCCGCCCGCTCCCGCAGCTGCGTGACAACCATCAGCGCGCCGGTGACGATCCCCGTGGCGAACAGCATGACGATGTAACCGGAACGCCACCCCTCACGCGCACCGTTGGTCAGCCCGGTTATCAGGCAATACACGCTGACCAGCAGCAAAAGGTAACCCGGCCAGTCGAAGGGCCGCCGGTCGGTACCGGGCACCGAGGGAATGAACATCCAGCCCATTGCCGCCGCCGCCGCAATGACCGGCAGCGGCGCCCAGAAGATATAGCGCCAGTGAAACAGTTCGATGAAAATGCCGCCGAAGATCGGGCCGACGGCGACGGCCATGAACACGCCCATGGAATACAGCGCCATGGCGAAGCCCCGGCGGGACGCGGGGAAGACCTCGAACGCCACCACCATGACCAGCGGCTGAATAACGCCCGATGCGGAGCCCTGCAGGATGCGACCCACGACGATCATCGAGAAATCCTGGCTCAGCGCCGCGGTGGTGCTGCCGACAGTGAATACCGCCGCCATCAGCATGAAGGCCTGGCGCTGGCCGAGCGCCGCCACCAGCCAGGCGCTCAGCAACTGGCTGGTCACCATGGTGATGTTGAACGCCGTCGCCATCAGCTGCGCCTGGTCCAGCCCGATGCCGAACGCGCCCATGACATCGGGCGTGGCGACGTTCACGATCGTGCTGGACATGACCATCGTGAACGAGGCCGTCATGCCCGCGATCATCACCAGGATGCGATAGGACGGGCCGAAACGGGCAAACAGGTCGCTGATCGATTCAGTGGTCGTAATGATGGCAGCATTCCTGCTGTGGCCGGGCACCCTGTGACTCCGTATTGACGATTTCCCCCGCAGCACAGCACAGGCAATCGCGGAAGATGATGGGACGGGGCCGCGGCCCCGTCAATTGACGCCCCGCCGAGGGCCGGATATCAAGACCCTGCCTTGCCAAGCACAGGGGTTTGGGCGCACCATTACGGTTCGGTTTGATACAATACAGCGACCAAGGAGGATGAATTCCGTCATGCAAAAGGAAGAACTGAAGCCGGTTAACGGCGCACGGGTATGGCGCGGCCCCGAAATGGCGGCACGCGAAGCGGAATGGACTTACCACCTGTCATCGGAAAACATTGCGGAACTGGACGCTGCAGTCGCGAAGGCGCTGGCGCAGGACCTCGATGTACTCGATATCACCCGCGATAATTTTTTGCTGCCGACTATCGGCAAAACGGTGAAACGTATCGACGACGATCTGCACAAGGGATGCGGCTTTGCCATGATCCGCGGCGTGCCAGTGGGGCGTTACTCACGGCGGGAATCCGCCATCGCCTATTTCGGGATCGGCGCCTATCTGGGCGAAGCGCTGGCGCAGAACGCCAAGGGGCATGCGCTGGGCCATGTTTATGATTTGGGTTTCGACGCCAGCAAGCCGACCGGGCGCGGATACCAGACCTCCGAAACGCTGAATTTCCACACCGACCCGGCCGATGTCGTCGGGCTGTTATGCCTGCAGACGTCAAAATCGGGCGGGACGAGCGCGATTGTCAGCTCCGGCGCGGTCTACAACGCCATGCTGGCGGAGCGGCCGGACCTGGTGCAGGTGCTGACCGAAACCATCTACCGCGACCGGCGCGGCGAAATCCCCGAAGGGCGCGAACCATGGTACCGCCTGCCGGTGTTCAATTTCCGCGACGGCAACCTGACGACCAATTACGTCCGCAGCACCATCAACAAGGCGCAACGCTTCGAGAACCTGCCGCGGCTGACCGAGGCGCAGCTGGAAGCCTTCGCGCTGATCGAACGGATCGCATCGGACCCGTCCTTCGTCCTCAACATCGAATTCCGGCCCGGCGATATCCAGTTCCTCAGCGACCATTACATCATGCATTCGCGCACCGCCTATGAGGACTACCCGGAACCGGAACGGCGCCGCCACCTGTTGCGGTTGTGGCTGGGCTGCGATTCCGCACCGGCGCTGGCCGATCCCTATTATGAATTCATGGGCAAAACCGCATCCGGCCGGCCCGATGGCTACCTGATGCCGGGGGTCACCCTGACCGCACCGCTGGACCCGGAAGACGGCGGTCCCGGCGCCAGCAC
>CAXBEC010000086.1:0-8482 GCA_963974145.1 uncultured Alphaproteobacteria bacterium
GTACAGGCATGCTGATGGCGATCAGTATCCTCGGCGCATTGTGGCAACGTCAGCAAACCGGCGAGGGGCAGCATCTCCAGGTCGCGATGCAGGATGCGATGATCCAGTATGCGCGCATCGCCTATTCGACGATGGCGGTGACAGGAAAGGCGGCCGGCCGTGCCGGCGCCGGCACGGTGACCGGCGGTAACGCGCCGATGGGGCTGTTCCCCTGCAAGCCGTTCGGACCGAATGACTATGTCTATATCTATGTCACGCGGGCCAACAATTCGCATTGGCACCGACTGCTTGAGGTTATCGGCCATCCGGAACTGATCGGCGATGAACGCTACGATACGCCGCTCAAGCGCTTCAACGCGAAGGACGAAGTCCACAAGCTGGTGACCGAATGGTCCTCCACGCTGACCAAGCAGGAAGCAATGCAGAAGATGGGCAGCGCCAAGGTGCCGACCGGTGCCGTCTATGATACGCTGGAGCTTCATTCCGATTCGAGCTTCGAGGATCGAGGTATCTTCCAGTGGGTCGACCATCCGCAGCGTGGCAAGTTCAAGATGGCTGCCTGGCCGGTGCAGATGTCCGGTATCGACGTGAAGCTGAAATCCTCGCCATTGCTCGGTGAGCATAATGAAGAAGTGCTTCGCGACTGGCTCGGCATGTCTTCCGATGAAGTGTCGACGCTGAAGGAACACCAGGCGATCTGATCCTTCGGGAAAATATCGCCGAGGCAAAAGGCCGCTCTCTCCCGACCGGGAGGGGGCGGTTTTTTTGATTGGCATCCATTGGCATTTATATGCATCGGTTGGCTTTTATTGGCTTTTATATACATTTTTCGGATCAATCGCGCCGGACGGGCGGCCTATGCCGCCTCGACAGTGGCATTCGGCGGGCCAAAAATTTTGCGGCAGGCTATACATCGCTTAACATCACTTAACATTTGATCCTGTTCCGCCTCCCCCGATCGATTTGCGGAAATAGAGGAATTTAATCCATTTTAGGTAAAAAAGCAAGAAAAATGGGGCCCGGCGGGCTGGACCACGCGGCGCTGACCGGTGCGGGGCTCATGATCCTCTGCGCCGCTTTGCTCGCCATGACGGTATTGCTGGCCAAAACCCTGGGCCGGGGGGTGGAAGGGGTGCCGCTGCATCCGCTGCAGGTCAGCGCCGGGCGGTTCTGTTTCGCGCTGGCAACCCTGATTCCCTTTGTCGCCTGGTTCCGGCCACCGTTACGGGGTTCCGCCTGGATGCTCCATGTCGGCCGCTCCTTTTGCGGCTGGGCCGGAGTCAGCTGCATGTTCGCTGCCGCGGCGGCGATGCCGCTGGCCGATGCGACCGCGATCAGTTTCCTGTCGCCGATGATTACCATGCTGCTGGCGATCCCGCTGCTGGGCGAAAAGGTCGGCCCCTGGCGGTGGAGCGCCGCCGCCGTGGCGCTGGGCGGCGGGATGATCATCATCCGGCCGGGGACTGACGCCTTCCAGTTCGCCGCGGTTATTGCCTTGATCGCCGCGCTGTTTCAGGGGCTGGAGGCCATCCTGATCAAGAAGCTGACCGGTCGCGAGGATCCGTTGCGGATCCTGTTCATCAACAATTCCATCGGCGCCGTGATGGCGGCGACCGCCGCCGCGTTCGTATGGGTTGCCCCCAGCCCGGCGCAATGGGGCATGCTTGCGATGCTGGGGGCCATAATGGTGGCGGCACAGAGCATGTTCATCCTGGCGCTGCGCCGTACCGACGCCAGTTACGCAATCCCGTTCTTTTATGCCACGCTGCTTTTTGCCGGTATCTATGATTTCGCCCTGTTTGGCGATTCACCCGATGCGGTCAGCATCGGCGGTATGGTGCTGGTGGTGGCGGGGGCGCTGGTACTGGCATGGCGCGAAGGGATCCGGCGGCGTTAGGATTCGGGGGCCGGGATTGTGCCGTATTTCTGCGGTGCGGCGAGGGCGTGCTGTTTTCATGCAACCCCTTGGCATCCGGGCGCTATCATGATGGTAATAGCAAAACAGCATTGGCCATTTGATCATGCCCGACCCGATTTTTCATATGGTGTATGAGAGTACGGCGGTCCGTCGCCTGGTTGATGCTGAACTGGAAGACCTGCTCAAGCAGGCGCGGCTCAAAAACTTCATTCACGGGATCACCGGAATCCTTATTTACGGTGATGGAAAATTCATTCAGGCCCTGGAAGGGCCGAAATCAGAAATTGAAGCGCTCCTCAGGACAATCCGAAGGGATGCGCGGCATCGCGATGTCACCACACTGGTTGAAATGGAAAACGACTATCGCGATTTCCCGGGCTGGGCCATGGCCTATTCAGATTCCAGAAATACCGCTAGCTTTGCGGAACTCAAAACCCGGCTGGATGATATTTTACTGGTCCCGAAAACCGGCACGGGAAATTCAATCTACCGGCTGCTGCACGACTTCCTGACCGGCGCCTGCTGAATACGCCTGCCGGTCATGCTATGAAGCGCGTCTCATCCGGATAGCGAAGGCAGGCATCTCATGACGGAACAGCAGGACAGGGTCGCCATCGTGACCGGTGCAGCGCGGGGTATCGGGCTGGCGGCGGCGCGCAGGTTTCTCGACGAGGGCTGGAAGGCGGTGCTGCTCGATATCGACGGCGAAACGCTGGCGCGCACGGCGGAAGCGCTGGCGGAGAGGCCGGGTGTCATGATCATCGAAGCGGATGTGTCGGATGCGGTTCAGGTGCAGGCGTCGGTCGATCAGGTGGCGCTGGCGTTCGGTCGCATCGACGCCCTGGTCAACAATGCCGGCATCGCCGTGTTCAAACCGATCCTGGATACGACGGTCGATGAATGGCGCCGCGTGCTGGATGTAAACCTGACCGGTCCGTTCCTGTGCACCCAGGCCTGCGCGCCGGTGATGATGGCGAATGGCGGCGGCAGCGTGGTCAATATCGCGTCGATTTCCGGTATGCGGGCCAGCACCCTGCGTGTCGCTTACGGAACCAGCAAGGCGGGGCTGATGCATCTGACGAAACAGCAGGCGGCGGAACTGGGCAATATCGGCATCCGCGTCAACGCCATCTCGCCCGGCCCCGTCGATACGGCGATGGCGAAGGAAGTGCATACGCCGGATATCCGCGCCGGGTATCACGACGCCATCCCGTTGAACCGGTACGGGCTGGAAGCCGAAATTGCCGAGGCAATCTGGTTCCTCTGCAGCGACAGGTCGACCTATATCAACGGGCAGGTGCTCGCGGTCGATGGGGGCTTTGATGCGACCGGCATCGGCCTGCCGAGCCTGCGCAGCGGGAATTGAGTTCGTTTCAGATTTGACTCTCTTAAGAAATCTAAGAAAACTATGAGATGTGTACTATAGCCATATACATCTCATGGAAAGTGGGGGGCCGGCATGGCCATTCATCTGGAGGAAGTGAAACAAGGGTTTGCGGCCCGGGTGACCGGGATCGATCTGAAGCAGACACCGAGTGAGGACGACATTGCTGCCATCAACGCGGCGATCCTGAAATTCCCGGTGCTGGTTTTCCCGGAAGCGAAGATCACAGACCAGCAACAGGCCGCCTTTGCCAGCCATTTCGGGCCGCTGCAATACGCCACCGGCTATACGCAAGGCCCGTCGGACGGGCGCCTGGACCGTGTCATGACCGATTCCTCCAATATTGGCACTGATGACAAGACCTTCCAGCGCGGCGACAGGCGGCGAATGAATCTGCTGGGCAGCCGGCGCTGGCACACCGACGGATCGTACAAGAAAATTCCCGCCAAGATTTCGTTTCTGCAAGCGCATGTGGTGCCGGAAAAAGGCGGCGAAACACAGTTTGCCGACATGCAGGGGGCCTACGAATCCTTCCCGCCGGAACTGAAGGAACTGATCGACGGGCTGGTCGTCGAACACAGTCTGATCCACTCCCGTAAGGCGACGGGGTTTGAAAATCCGCTGACCGATCACCCCGACGTGCTGCCGGTTATCCATCAGCGACTGGTGCGCAGGCATCCCGATACCGGACGGCGTTCGGTCTATGTGTCGTCGCATGCGTCGCATATTGTCGACTGGCCGCTGCCGGAAGGGCTCGACCTGCTGTACGAGTTAACGGACCGGGCGACGAAACCCGAATTCGTCTATACCCATAAATGGACCGTCGGCGACGTGGTGATGTGGGACAACCGGGTGACGATGCACCGGGTGCTGCGCCACTACCCCGAAGACGCGCCGCGCGACCTGCGCCGCACCTCGGTAGAAGATATCGCACCGACCCTGGAACAGGTGGCGTAGCAGCTTATTTTTTGCACTCATATGGCGATGGCGCCCGGTTTCGCCGCGCTACCAGAGATATGCCAGCAGCAGCAAGATCGCGACGGCGGCGATGAAAACGATCCCCATGCGGTTGAATATGGGCTGCATGGCGGTTCCGTCCTTTCAAAAAGGAGTGGCAAATTCTGCGCAAGACACGAATAAAATGCTGCGCGCAGATTACTTCAGAAAAATCATTCTATACAAATGGTGATTTTCAATATTTTACAAGTCCATAGCATTTTTATTGCTGTAATATTTAAGTAAACAAGGGGGAATTTGACCGAATAATATTCTATGAAAACCCATGTGACTTACAATATCAAGTCATAATATTGTGGGGGTTTTCAAGTTAGTCCTTCACAATACTGGCGGTTTATGTTTTTTTAGTGTGATGAAATTTCATAGCCTGATGCGCGGCAAAAGATGCCGGCATGAACGGGACACAATTCGGGGAGATATCGTTGTCTGAACCTCTATCCAATGAGGTGTCGAACGAGCAGGCCTTTGTCCGGTTCGATAACGTACAGAAAAGCTATGACGGCGAAACGATGGTCGTCAAAGGATTCAATCTCAATATCGCCAGCGGTGAATTCATCACCCTTCTGGGGCCATCCGGATCGGGCAAGACAACCTGCCTGATGATGATGGCGGGCTTCGAGACGCCGACCCATGGCCAGATCCTGCTGAACGGTGAACCGATCAATACGGTGCCGCCGCACAAGCGCGGGATCGGCATGGTGTTTCAGAATTATGCGTTGTTTCCGCATATGAGCGTGGCGGAAAACCTGGCCTTTCCGCTGGAGGTGCGAAAACTCAGCGCTGCCGATACGGAGCAGAAGGTCAAGCGCGCCCTGGAAATGGTGCGGCTGGAGGATTTCGGCGACCGCCGGCCGGGGCAGTTGTCCGGTGGCCAGCAGCAGCGCGTGGCGCTGGCGCGGGCGCTGGTTTTTGAACCGGAAATTGTCCTCATGGACGAACCGCTTGGTGCGCTGGACAAAAACTTGCGCGAGGAAATGCAGTACGAGATCAATCACATCCATGAAGATCTCGGTGTCACGATGATTTATGTGACCCATGACCAGTCGGAAGCGCTGACCATGTCGGACCGCATTGCGGTCTTCAATGACGGGGTGGTGCAGCAACTGGCGGCACCTGATGTGTTGTATGAACAGCCCGACAACGCCTTCGTTGCCTCCTTCATCGGTGAAAACAATCGTTTGATCGGCGATGTGGTCGAGTTGTCCGGAGATGCCTGCAAGGTGCGCATGGATTGCGGCGTGGTGATTGACTCCCTGCCGGTCAATGTGGCGGGGCAGAACGAAAAATCAACGCTGTCGCTGCGGCCGGAGCGCGTGTCGATCGACCCGATGCCGGGCACGCTTCCCAATGTGTTCGAAGCGGAAATCCGCGAGGTCATCTATCTGGGCGATCATTTGCGAACCCGTGTCGATGTCTGCGGGAGCAACGAGTTCATCATCAAAATTCCCAATGCGCAGGTCCATCCGGTCCTGAAGCGGGGCCAGAACATTACGATCGGCTGGGCGCGCGAGGATTGCCGCGCGCTGGATGCCTGAACCGAACATCGCGAGACGAAGTATCCAAGTTCCACAACGAGGGAGTAAGAAAATATGAACAAGCATTTTACAACGCTTGGCATGGTTGCCTTCGCGGGCCTGTTTTCCACAGGCGCCGTCGCCGAAAGCCTGTCCATCGTATCTTGGGGCGGTGCGTATACCGCGAGCCAGGTGAGCGCCTATCACGAGCCGTGGACAAAGAAAACCGGCGATACCATCGTCAATGTCGACAAGGCGCAGGCCGCCCTCGCGGGATTGCGGGCGCAGGTCGAGGCGGGCAACGTGACCTGGGACCTTGTGGACATGCTGCCTTCCGAAGCACAGATCGCCTGTGACGAGGGACTGGTTGACATCATCGACCACGACAAGGATCTGGCGGCCTCGCCAGATGGCGTGCCGCCGAGCAAGGATTTCATCGCCGGGTCGCTGAGCGAATGCTTCGTGCCGCAGATCGTCTATTCCAACATCATCGCCTACAACACGACGATGTTTTCCGGCAAGCAGCCGACGACCATGAAAGACGTGTTCGACCTGACAGGTTTCCCGGGCAAGCGGTCGCTGCAGAAGAAGCCGATCAATAACCTGGAATGGGCCCTGATGGCGGATGGCGTTGCCGCGGACAAGGTCTATGAAATGCTGGGCACCGAGGAAGGCGTCAATCGTGCCTTCGCGAAGCTCGATACCATCAAGGACAATGTGATCTGGTGGGAAGAAGGCGCACAGCCGCCGCAGCTTCTGGCCGACAAGGAAGTGGCCTTCGCATCCGGTTATAACGGTCGTATCTTCAATGCCACGGTGAACGAAAACCAGCCTTTCCAGATCATCTGGGATGCGCAGGTCTTCGAACTGGATGGCTGGGTCGTGCCGAAGGGCAAGCTGGACAAGGTGAAGGCCTATCTCAGTTTTGCCACCGACACACAGCGTCTCGCCGATCAGGCCAAGTACATCTCCTATGGCCCGGCGCGGATTTCCTCGGCAGCCCTGGTGTCCAAGCATGCAACAACCGGCATCGACATGAAGCCGCACATGCCGACCTACGGCCCGAACTTCAAGACCGCCCTGCACAAGAACGACGAGTTCTGGGCGGATCATCTGGACGAGCTGACCGAGCGTTTCAACGCCTGGCTGGCCAAATAACCCGATTGGGAAAAAGACGGGGGGCATAATGCCCCCCGTCGCTTTTCGCAAAAGGGAGCCAAGGTGATCGCGTGACCGACGCAGCAGACATATTGCAACACGACCTGACCACTGCCGACGGCGTGCCGTTGAAGGTCAGCCTGCGCCGGGCACAGCGCCGCAGCAAGATCAAGGCGGTGCTTCTTGTCGCGCCGCTTTTCATCTTTCTGCTCGTATCGTTCGTGCTGCCGATCGTCGATATGCTGTTACGGAGCATCGACAGCGCCGAAGTCGTCACGCATATGCCCAATACGGTGAAGGCCCTTGCGTCGTGGAATGGCGAGGGCCTGCCGGGCGAGCCCGTATTCGCCGCTGCGGTGCAGGACCTGGCGGCCGGCAGCAAGGCGCGCACCATCGGCAAGGTCGCGAGCCGGCTGAATTACGAAATCGGCGGCATGCGGTCGCTGATCATGAAATCCGCGCGCAAATCCCGCAAGGTGGAGGCAGGGCCCTACAAGGAAGCGCTGCTTGCGATGGACAAGCGGTGGAAGAACCCCGCTGTCTGGAAGCTGCTGAAGCGGGAGTCCGGAACCTACACCCTGTCCTATTACCTGGCGGCGCTGGACCATCGCTATGCCGCGGATGGTTCCATCGAAGCGAAGCCGGAAAACCTGCAGATCTACGTCAACCTGTTCGTCCGCACGATGTGGATGAGCGGGCTGATCACCCTGCTGGCCCTGTTGCTCGGCTACCCGGTTGCGTTCCTGCTCGCGACATTGCCGATGCGCCAGTCCAACCTGCTGATGATCCTGGTGCTGCTGCCGTTCTGGACCTCTCTGCTGGTCCGGACGACCACCTGGATTGCGATCCTGCAGAGCCAGGGGGTGCTGAACGACCTCGTCGTCTGGGCGGGGCTGATTTCGGACGACAACCGGCTGCAACTGATCCACAACAAGACCGGCACGATCATCGCGATGACGCATATCCTGCTGCCGTTCATGATCCTGCCGCTGTATTCGGTGATGAAGACCATTCCGCCGACCTATATGCGTGCCGCCCGGTCACTGGGGGCAACCGGTTTCACCGCATTCCGCCGGGTCTATTTCCCGCAGACCCTGGCAGGGATCGGGGCCGGGTCGATCCTCGTATTCATCCTGTCCATCGGCTACTACATCACGCCGGCGCTGGTCGGCGGGCAGTCCGGCCGGTTTATCACCAATTTCGTCGCCTATCATATGCAGCAATCGCTGAACTGGGGTCTGGCGGCCGCAATCGGCTCGCTGCTGCTGGGCGCGGTGATTGTCTTCTACCTGCTGTATAACCGCCTTGTCGGTGTCGACAACATGAAGCTGGGCTAGGAATCATGGCGCCTCCTCCCTATGCCACGCCGGTTGAAAAAGGCTGGTATTATATCTTCCGATTCCTGTGCGGGCTGATCTTCCTGTTTCTGATCGGCCCCATTCTGGTAATCGTGCCGCTCAGCTTTAACGCCGAGCCGTATTTTACATTTTC
>CAXBEC010000087.1:0-8426 GCA_963974145.1 uncultured Alphaproteobacteria bacterium
ATGATATGAACGCGGCAGTAAACGACAACCCGGTCTGGCGCTCGCTTCTGTATGTGCCGGTCAATGTTGACCGTTATGTGGACAAGGCCCATACGCGCGGCGCCGACGGCGTTATCCTGGATCTGGAAGACAGCGTCACGCCGTCGGAGAAGGACCACGCCCGCACGCTGATCCAGGAAGCGGCGGTGAAGGTTGCCCGCAACGGCGCCGATGTTCTGGTCCGGATCAACCGGGAACTGGAGCTGGCGGTGCGGGATATCGAGGCATCGATTTCGCCGCTGATCACCGCGCTGAAACTGCCCAAGGTCCAGAGCGCCGACCACGTCAAACTGCTGGCCGAACTGGTCGACAGCCTGGAGGCCAAGCGCGGCATGCGGGTCGGCACCACGCGGCTGATCCCGATGGTGGAAACGGCGGATGCGTTCTTTTCCATGGATGCCATCGCCAAGGCCAGCCCGCGCGTGGCCACCGTCCTGCTGGGCGGGGAGGATTTCGCGCTGGATTGCGGTTTCGAACCGGACCCGGAAGTCTATCAATATCCCAAGCAGCAATCGCTGCTGGCCGCCCGCGCCGCCGGGCTGACGCCGATGGGACTGATCGGCACCGTCGCCGATTTCAGCGATGCGGAGGCCTATCGCGCCGTCGTCCGGCACTCAGCCAAGTTCGGGTTCGAAGGGGCGTCCTGTATTCACCCGGCAAACGTGGCGGTCCTGAACGAGGAATTCAGCCCGAAACCGGAAGCCGTTGCCTATGCCCGCCGGGTGGTCGAGGGTGACAAACAGGCCATCGCCGAAGGGCGCGGGTCATGGTCTCTGGACGGCAAGATGATCGACATCCCGGTCGTTATCCGTGCCCAGCGGCTGATCGCGCGGGCCGACCGGATCGCGGCACGGGGCAATGTCTGATGGAGGCAACGGATGATCGACCATGTTTCAATAGCGGTGCATGACCTGGCCGGAAGTGCTGCCTATTACGAAACCCTGCTGGCCACGATCGGCCTGACCCGGCTGGTGGACCGGGAAGGCACAGTCGGTTTTGGCAAGAAATATCCGGAATTCTGGCTGAACGCGCGGCCCGGCAAGGCCGCCGAGCCGGCCGGAACAGGGACGCATATCTGTCTGCGGGCGCGCAGCCGGGAAGCGGTCGACGCATTCTTCGCTGCCGCTTTGGCGGGTGGCGGGCGCAGCGACGGCGAGCCCGGCCCCCGGCAGGGCGCCATGACGGAATATTACGGGGCCTTCATCCTGGACCCGGAAGGCAACAAGATCGAAGCCGTCACCTTTCCACGCGATTGACGCGGCGAACCGGCACGGCCATCCGCGACATGGCCACAGGCCGTGAAGTGCCCTCAAGCTCACGCGACGTCATCGGGCAGACCTGATCCGTAAACGACCAGGACGTGTTGTTCAGGACGAGACCGCAGCAGGCAAGGCGCGGGCCCTCGCCGGTGTCGATACACACGCAACTGCTGACCGAATAGGATATGCCGCGATACCGGCAGGTGCAGTCGGGACCGGCAAAAGCCAGACCGGACCACAATAACATCACCATGCCGGCAAGGCAGGGCGCGATACGGGAAAAGCGCATGATGCCGTCTCCGTCTCGTATTGTCCTGGCAGTCTACGCCAAAACCGGCTTCCGGGGAACCCGGCGCCCGCGACGGAAACGGCCATCATGTGACCGGCATCAGACGGTCAGGCGCCGGTCCCTTTCGTCATCGCCGCCGACATGCGCCGCGCGAATGCGGCGGGATCCGGCAATTGTTCGCCTTCGAGAATCCGGGCCTGGTCGAGCAGCAGGAAGGCCGCATCCTCCATATTGGCGGAATCGCCCTTGGCCTGTTCGGCAAGCTGGCGGATCAGCGGATGCGACGGATTCACTTCCAGTATCCGCGGCGCGCGTTCCGACACCTGGCCATGCATCTTCATGATCCGTTCGAGATTCATGTCCAGGTCGCCTTCGCCGGCAACCAGGCAGACCGCGCTTTCGGTCAGCCGGTCGGAGGCGCGAACCTCCTTCACATTCTGACCCAGCGCCAGCTTCAGCGCCGCGGTCAGCCGGCCGATATCTTCCTCGGCAGGCCTGTCCCCGGCTTTCTCGTCTTCCGTACTGTCATCCTTCTTGATCGATGACAGGTCGGCGCCGCCCTGGGTCGCGGATTTGAACGGCTTTTCATCGAACTGGCCGACCATCGGCACCCAGAACTGGTCCACCGGGTCGGTCATCAGCAGCACCTCGACCCCGCGCGAGCGGAACCCTTCGAGCTGCGGGCTGCGCTTCACCACATCCAGGTCGTCGCCGGTGATGTAGTAGATCGCCGTCTGGCCTTCCTTCATCCGGCCGACATAGTCCTTCAGCGACACCAGCCCGTCGCCATGGGTGGAGCGGAAGCGGGTCAGGCCGAGCAGCGCCTCGCGATCGCCCGTGCCGTCATACAACCCTTCCTTCAGCACCGCGCCGAAATTGTCCCAGAACACCGTGTAGGCTTCGGCGTCCTTTTCCGCCTTCGATTCCAGCTCGCGGATCACGCGGCTGGTGATGCCGTTGCGGATGCGGGTCAGCACCGGATTGTTCTGCAGCATCTCGCGGCTGATATTCAGCGGCAGATCGGCGGAATCGATCACCCCGTGCAGGAAGCGCAGCCAGCGCGGCACCAGTTCCTCGCAATTATCGGTGATGAAGACGCGCTTCACATAGAGCCGGACCTTGGACGCCTTTTCCTGCGTATACAGGTCGAACGGCTTTGCCCCCGGGATATAGAGCAGCCCGGTATATTCGATCACGCCTTCGGCGCGGAAATGCAGTTTCGTCCACGGGTCGCCCGGCGTGTGGGAAACATGGTGGAAGAATTCGTTGTACTGCTGGTCCGTCACCTCGCTGGCCGGGCGGGTCCACAGGGCAGATGCGGTATTGACCGCTTCCGGCGTCTTGTCGGCCTCGTCCTCGGATTTCACGTCCTTCACGGTGATCGGGAAGGCGATATGGTCGGAATAGGTTTTCACCACATTGCGCACCCGGAACGCATCGGCGTATTCCGCCTGGTCTTCCTTCAGGTGCAGGGTGATGGTGGTGCCGCGGCCATCGCGCGCGGCTTCCGCCATGGTGAAAGCGCCCTTGCCATCGGACGACCATTGCCAGGCCTCTTCCGACCCGGCCTGGCGGCTGACGACATCGACCGTATCCGCGACCATGAAGCTGGAATAGAAGCCGACACCGAACTGGCCGATGACGGACACATCCTTCTTCGCGTCGCCGGAAAGCTGTTCGACAAAGGCCGTCGTGCCGGACCGCGCGATGGTGCCGAGGTTTTCTACCATCTCGTCATGGGTCATGCCGAGACCGTTATCGATAATGGTCAGCGTCCCGGCATCCTTGTCGACCTCTATGGCGATGCGAAAGTCCGTATCGCCTTCGGTCAGGGCCGGTTCGGTGATCGCTTTGTATCGCAACCGGTCGCAGGCATCCGCCGCATTCGACACCAGTTCGCGAATAAAAATTTCTTTTTCGCTGTACAGCGCGTTGGCGACGATATCGAGCAGGCGGCTGACTTCCGCCTGAAACGAATGGGTTTCGCCGCTCGCGGCGGGCTTCTTGCCTCCCGCGGATTTGTCTGCACTTTTCCCGGATTTTTCTTTTGTTGCCATGGCGTTCTGTATCCACCCCTTGTCTAAACCTACCGCTATATGTGTTACGATACCCGAAGTCGCAAGACCTTTGCCGCGATCCAGTGAAGGGTGCCCGACCATGACCGATCAATTCGCGCAGGCGCACCGGAACCTGCTGGCGGCCATCGCCCGGGAAGTCGCGGCGACCAGCGTCTATCTGGGCAGGGATCATCTATCTCCCGCCGTCATGGCCGCACTCGGAAAAGTGCCCCGTCACGAATTCGTCCCGGATGACCTGCGGCATCTGGCGTATCAGAACCGCCCCCTGTCCATCGGACATGGCCAGACGATCTCCCAGCCCTACATCGTCGCCATCATGACGCAGCTTGCGGCGCTGACGCCGCAATCGCATGTGCTGGAAATCGGCACGGGCTGTGGCTACCAGGCGGCGGTGCTGGCGGAAATTGCGGACAGGGTCGTGACCGTCGAACGGATCGCGTCGCTGGCGGACGACGCGAAAGCGCGGCTGAAACGGCTGGGTTACGACAATATCACCGTTATCCATGGCGACGGCAGCCGGGGCTGGCCGGCGGAGGCGCCCTATGACGCGATCCTCGTCACGGCGGCAGCGGCGAAATTGCCGACGGCGCTGCTAGAACAACTCCGCCCCGGCGGCCGCATGGTCATCCCGCTCGGCCACCGGGACATGACCCAGTCGCTGGTAGTGATGGAAAAAGACACCGAAACCGGCACGGTCCGCGAAAGCTGCAACCTGCCCGTGGCGTTTGTACCATTGCTGGGCGGGGTGGACTGAACATCCGGTCGCCCCACAAACCCGGTTGACTTGCAAGGGTTTCTGCCCAAGCTAGCGCCAACAGCCCGCCAACAGGTTCAACCTCATGACAGAAGCGCAAATTATCGACGAACTGCTCGCCTTCATCGCCCGCGATGGCGCCGATGACGAGGCGTTCAACGCGATGGCGCTGACCGTGTTCGGCTACCAGTTCGAACACAACCAGCCCTATCGCCGCTTCTGCCAGCAGCGCGGCCGCACCGCGCGGACGGTGAAGGACTGGCGCGATATTCCCGCCGTGCCGATCAATGCCTACAAGGACCTGACCCTGAGTTGCTGCACGCCGGAAGAAGCCGAAACAGTATTCATGACCAGCGGCACGACCCAGGGCGGTCTGCGCGGCAAATGCCATCATCCGGATTTGCGGGTGTATGACGCGTCGATGCTGACGCATTTCCGTGAACGCTTCATGGCCGAGCGCGAGAAGGTCCGCATCGGTATCCTGTTCCCCGATGAAACCATGATGCCGAACTCGTCACTGGCCCATTACCTGGCGCTGGCGAAGCGGGAATTCGGTACAACAGACAGCCATGGCCTGATCGGGCCGGACGGGGTGGACACGGACACGCTCTATGCCGCGCTGGACCATGCGGAAGCGAGCGGCGAACCCTATGCGCTGCTGGGCGCGACCTACAGCTTCGTCCATCTGATGGACGAAATGCGCGAAGCCGGCCGCAGCGCGGCGCTGCCCGCGGGCAGCCGAATCCTCGATACCGGCGGGTTCAAGGGCCAGTCCCGCGAGCTGGAAATGAACGACTTCTACGACCAGCTATCGGCCATGTTCGGCGTGACGCGCGGCGACTGCATCAACATGTACGGCATGACCGAGCTGAGCACCCAGTTCTATGACAATGGCAATGACGTGGTGCCCTCGGTGAAGTCCGGACCGCACTGGATTCGCAGCCGGATCATCAACCCGCTGACCGGCGCGGAACTGCCGCGCGGCGAAACCGGCGTGATCGTGCATTGCGACCTGGCGCATTTCAACTGTGTCTCCAGCATCCTGACCGAGGATGCGGGCATCGCGGTGGATGACGGGTTCCTGCTGCTGGGCCGGGTGCAGGGCGCGGAAGCCAAGGGTTGCTCCATGGCGGTCGACGCCTTCCTGGAAGCCGCGAGGGGATAACCGGTTTGACCGAGCGGGCAGGCTATCTTCCGGGAATTGCCGAAGCGGATGTCGAATGGCAGGCGCTGACGTTCAAGCGCGGCAATACGGGTGTGACGGTCGAGGTCCCGGTGCTGACCGACGCGCAGATGGACGCGCTGGCCGCACGGGTGAAACAGGCGAGCCGGGATGTTCTGAAAGCCATGACCGTTTCGGAAATCACCGACATCCTCGACCGTGCCATCTCCCGGCTGCTGGACCGCAACGACCCCTGGCGCCAGAAATGCGAGGCGCTGCTGCCGCTGGTCAGCGGCTATGATGCGGAAATGGTCCGGTTGGGCCTGACCGGTTACCTGAAAACCTTCCGCAAGCCGGAGCTGCAGAAATTCATCGCCGAGGATTTCGCCAATCCGAAAATCCTGGACGAATTCCAGCCTGCAGCGAAGGGCGGCTTCACCAAAGCCACAGGGCCGGACCTGCTGGTCCATGTCTGGGCCGGGAACGTGCCGGGCCTGCCGCTATGGAGCATGGTCGCCGGGCTGCTGGTCAAGGCCGGCAGCATCGGCAAGGTGCCCAGCGGCGAACCACTCTTCGCCGGCTGGTTCGCAAAACTGCTGGTGGAGGTCGAACCCCGGCTGGCCGACTGCCTCGCCGTGGTCTGGTGGAAAGGCGGCGACGTGGCGCGCGAGGAAGCCCTGCTGAAGCACGCCGATACGGTGATTGCCTATGGCGGCAATGAATCGCTCAGCGCATTGCGCCAGCAGGTGCCGGTCACGACGCGCTACCTGCCGCACGGGCACAAGGTCAGCTTCGGCATGATCTCCCGCGCGGCGCTGGACATGCGCAAGGCGCCGGCCGTCGCGCAGCAGGCAGCCTATGACGTGGTGCGCTATGACCAGCAGGGGTGTTATTCGCCGCATCTGTTCTTCGTCGAACGCGGCGGCCGGGTATCGCCGCGCGCGTTCACCGGATATGTCGCGCATGCGCTGGCCGGGTATGAGGCGAAATATCCGCGCCGCGAGTTGACCATCGCGGAAGCCGGCAGCATCGCCGCCTGGCGCGACGCGGCGGAAACCGAGGCATTGTCGCGCCCGGAAATGGAGGTGATCGCCAGCGCGGACGGCACCTGGTGCGCCGTGTATTCCGAAGACACCACGACCCTGAATCCCAGCGGGCTGAACCGGACAATCCGCATCGTCGCGGTCGATGCGCTGGACGCGGTCGCACCGCTGGTCGCCCCGTTCAAGGCCTTCCTGCAGACCGCCGGAATCGCCGCCGCGCCGGAAGAACTGCACCGGCTGTCGGGCGTTCTCGGCGCGGCCGGCGTCACCCGCATCTGCGCGCTGGGCAGCATGACCGCGCCGGAAGCGGGCTGGCATCACGACGGGCGGTTCAACCTGCTCGACCTAGTCAGCATGATCGAAATCGAACGCTCGGCGGAAACCGCCGCCGAAGCCTTCGCCCCCTATACCGACTGACGCGGGCAATGGATTTCGTCACCCTGCAGGGGGTCACCCATACCTATCGCGATGCGGACGGCAAACCGGAACTGATCGTCGACGGGTTCGACTGGACCATCGGCGAAGGCGAATTCCATTGCCTGGTCGGGCGCAGCGGCTGTGGCAAGACCACCTTGCTGAAACTCGTCGCCGGGCTGCTGGTGCCGGATCGCGGCACGATTTTGCTGCAGGGACAGGCCGTTCGGGAACCCGGCGAACAGGTCGGTTTCGTATTCCAGCGGCCCACATTGCTGGAATGGCTGACAGTGGCGGAAAATATCCTGCTGCCGATTTCGCTGAAACGGAAACCCGGATCAGCCGACCGGGAAAAGCTGGAATCTGTGCTGGCGCTGGTCGGGCTGTCCGGGCTGGGCGACCGCAATGCAACGCAGCTTTCCGGCGGCCAGCAGAGCCGCGTCGCCATCGCCCGAGCGCTGATCCTGGAACCGCCGGTGCTGCTGCTGGACGAACCCTTCGCGGCGCTGGACGCGATCACACGCGAGGAATTGCAGGACGACCTGCTGCAGCTGTTCCGGTTGCGCAACACAACCGTGCTGTTCGTCACCCATGACATCCGCGAAGCCGTCTACCTGGCCGACCGGGTCGCGGTGATGGATCGCGGGCGGCTGATCCGCGACCTGCCGGTCACCCTGCCCCGGCCCCGCGACGGGGAGATCCGCTTCAGTCATGCCTTCAACGACCTGTGCGCGGATGTCCGCCACGCCATGGATGCACCGGCATGAAGCACAAACTGTTTTCCGCCGCACTGTTCATCGCCTTTCTGACCGGCTGGGAAGTGTTTTCCCGGGTCTCCGGCTTTTCCGAACTGGTGCTGCCCTCGCTTTCGGCCGTGCTGGAAACCCTGTGGAACGGGCTGACCAGCGGATACCTGTTGCCGCATATCTGGGTGACGACGGCGGAGATGCTGCTCGGGCTGGCCACCGGCTGCATCATCGGGTTTGTCTGCGGTATCGTGCTGGGTGAATCCGCCTTCCTGCGGCGGGTGCTGTACCCCTATATCATCGCCAGCCAGGTCATCCCGAAGCTGGCACTGGCGCCGCTGTTCATTATCTGGTTCGGTTTCGGCATGACATCCATCGTGGTGATCACGGCACTGATCTGTTTCTTTCCCCTGCTGGAAAACACATTGACCGCGATCCAGCATATCGACCCGCAGAAACGCGAACTGTTCCGGATGCTCGGCGCGACACGAATGCAGACCCTGCTGCGCCTGAAAATTCCCTCGGGCCTGCCGGTGATCATGGCCGGATTCCGGGTCGCGGTGGTCCTGTCGCTGGTCGGCGCGGTGGTCGGCGAATTCGTCGGCGGACGCGAAGGACTCGGCGCCATGATCATAACCTCGC
>CAXBEC010000088.1:0-8420 GCA_963974145.1 uncultured Alphaproteobacteria bacterium
CCTCGTCACCTCCGCCGGGCTGAACCGGCCGCGCCGGCGCTGGCGCGATATCACCGCCGAGGACTGGCACAGCATTGTCGAGGTCGACCTGAACGGCGCGTTCAATGTGTCCCATGCCGCGCTGTCGGTGATGCGCGAGCAGCGCGACGGGCTGATCGTCAATGTGTCGTCGATGGCGAGCCAGCATGTCGGCGGGGTGGCGGGGATCGCCTATACCTCGGCCAAGACCGCGCTGAACGTGATGAATGAAAGCATCAACCACGAAAACTGCCATCTGGGCATTCGCGCCTGCGCCTTGTGTCCGGGCGAGGTGGCGACGGCAATCCTCGACCAGCGCCCGTCGCCGCCCAGCGCGGAGGACCGCGCGAAGATGATCCAGGAGGAGGACATGGGCGCGACGATCCTGTTCATCGCGAAGATGCCACCGCATGTCTGCCTCAACCAGATCCTCATCACCCCGACCTGGAACCGCGGCTATATCGGCGCGGCGGATCATGTCTTTAATCGGGAGGAATGAGCGGAACGGAGTCCCGCTCAGGGTCCCCACAGGGCCGGTTGCTGCCAGGGCGGTGGTACGGTGAGCGTTCCGGGGCGCGACGGCTCGGCATGGCTTAGCGTGATAGATTGCCAGGCCGCGCGCCATTCTCCCGGTAACGGACAGGGCGGGGCGACAGCCTCCTCCGGCGCAAAGCCGAACCGTCCGTAATAGCCGGGGTCGCCGAGCACGCAGACCTGCGCCACCCCGGCATCTTCCAGCCGTTGCAGCCCGGTGCGGACAAGCGCGCTGCCGACCCCCTGCCGCTGGCGCGCGGTGGCGACGGCAAGCGGCCCCAGCAGCGCAAGCGCCTCGGTGGTTCCGGCAATACCGCAATTCGTGAACAGGACATGCCCTGCAATGGCAGCGTCAACGGTCGCGACAAGGGAAAGAACACCGGCGGGTTCCTGCAACAGCGCGCGCAGCAGCGGCAGCAGGTCCTCATCGGGAAACACCGCCGGATAGAGGCTCTCTATCGCGGCCCTGTCACCGGGCTGGCTTTCGCGGATTTCCGTTTCCGGTGACATGTTCGCTGCCACGGTGCAGGATCAATCGGGTTTTCGCGCAGCCGCCACGGCGGCGGCGTAAGCAGCGACGCGATCCTTCAGCCCGGGTTCGGCGGCGCTGCGAACCAGGGCTGCCATGTCTTCGTCATCCTTGGCCGGATCGAAGCGTTCGGCGACCAGCCGCGCCATGCGCGCGTCCAGCGATGTCGATGCCGCCGCGATCTCCGTGATCAGCGCCGGCCAGTCCTCGAGCGTTGCGGTTTCCTGCACCATCCCCGTTTCCAGCGCGGTATCCAGCGGGATCGGCGCGGTTGCCGCCAGCATCCGGCGCGCCGCTTCCGGGCCGAGGCGATGCGCCAGCCGCCGCGTGCCCAACACGATGCCGAAGCGCACGCCGGGGAAGGAAAACCTGGTGCCGGGTGCGGCGATGCGCCGGTTGCAGGCCATGAACAGGTCCGCCCCCGCACCGAAGGCGAAGCGATGCGCCAGCGCCACGGTTTCCTGCGGCAGCGACGCGATTTTCTGCAGCAGCAGCTCGATCCGCACGAAACGCCACAGCAGCGAGCCGTCGGTTTCATCGTCCAGTCCCGACAGGTTGAGCCCGCCGCAGAACCCCTTGCCGCCGCCGCGGAACACCACCGTATCGCAGGCCTCCCCGTCGATGGCGTCGAGCGCCGCAAGCAGCGCCTCGACCATCGCATCGTCGAAGGCATTGCCGGCTGCCGGCCGGTTCAGGGTCAGTTCGAGGACGCGCCCTTCGGTACGTTTCAAAACGGCATCATTCATGCTGCGACATTCTCTCTCATGGTCGGTTGTTGCGCCATGCGGCGGTGGCGGGCACCATAGCATGCGGAAAACGGAATGTGACGGGAGACGAGCATGGCACAGGATGCGCAGGGGCACGAGCTGACGGGGGCCAGCCCGGCGGCGGCAGCGAAATTCGACGAGGCCGTGCGCGCCTATACGCTCAATTACGGCGACACCAACGCCATCCTGGCGGCGGTCGAATCCGACTCGCCGGATTGCGCCATGGTCGGGGTGCTGCGCGGCTGGCTGCTGGCGGTGTCGAACGATCCGGCCTTCGTCGGCAGGGCGCGCGAGCATCTGGCCGGGCTGGACGGGTCCCGCATGAATGCCCGCGAACAGGCGCTGCTGGAAGCGGCGCGGCATACCGCGGCAGGGCGCTGGCAATCGGCGACCGCCATACTCGACCGGCACCTGATGGATTTCCCGAACGACCTCGTTGCGCTGCAATCGGCGCTGCGCATCGACAATTTCCAGGGCCGCTTCCACCAGGCCGCCGCGCGCGGGGCACGGGCGCTGCCCTTCTGGTCCGATAACCAGCCGGGCTACGGCATCATGCTGTCCTTTTACGGTTTCGGGCTGGAGGAAGCGGGCGAATACGCGCAGGCCGAGGACATGCTGCGCGCGGCGGCGGAACTGGAACCCTACGGCTACTGGCCGCATCACGGCATGTCGCATGTGCTGGAAATGACCGGCCGCCCCAATGCGGGCATAGAATGGATGGAAAGCCGCGAAAAATTCTGGGACACGGCGGAGAACGCCAACCGGGTGCATATCTGGTGGCACAAATCGCTGTATCATGTGGAGCTGGGCCAGTACGACGTGGCGCTCGGCATCCTCGACAACCAGGTCGCGGAATATGTCCGCCCGGTCGGCACCAGCATGTGCAACCCGACCGCATTGCTGTGGCGGCTGGAAACGCTCGGCTGCGAAGCCGGCGACCGCTGGCAGAAGCTCTTCCCGCTATGGCAGGACAAGGCCAACGGAAGGACCAGCCCGTTTAACGATGTCCATTACGCGATGACCGCCCTGCGCGCCGGCGAACGCGCCGCCTATGACAGCCACCTCGCCGAAATGCGAAAGACGGCGGCGAATGGCAGCGACCTCGCCCCGGCCTATGCAACCCTGGCCGTGCCGGTGGCGGAGGCGATGGCCGATTTCACCGATGGCAAATATGCGGACGCTGCCGAACAATTGCTGCGGGTCCGCGCCGATCTTGCGCGGCTGGGCGGCAGCATCGCACAGCGCGACCTTGTCGACTGGACCCTGACCGTCGCGGCATCCCGCGCGCGCCTGCCCGGCATGGCCCGCTCCATGGCCAATGAACGCCTCGCCGCCCGCCCGGACAGCGCCGTCAACCGGCATTTCCTGGAGGACGCGCAGGCCATCGCGGTGTGAGCTTGGGGGCTATTCCCTGTGCGCTTTCCGCCGTCCGCCGCCTAGCGCCGCCCGCCGGAAACGCCGCCATCCACCATATAGACGCCGCCGGTGCAGAAGCCGGAATCGTCGCTGGCGAGGAACAGCATCATCCGCGCCACTTCCTCCGGCGTGCCGTAGCGGCCGAGCGGCGTGCCCTGCGCGAGCGGCCGGTCATTGCGGTCGGCGACGCCGTGCATCTGCTCCAGTGACGCCATCATCGCCGTGTCGATCGGCGACGGGTTCACGGTGTTGACGCGAATCCTGTCCGGCGCGCCATCCATCGCGGCGCTGCGCATCAACCCGATGGCCGCATGCTTGGAGGCAGTATAGGCGCTCATCCCCGGGATCGCGTGGATGCCGGATGTCGACGAGGTGATGACGATGGACCCGCCGGAATCCTTCATCGCCGCCATCGCGTATTTCAGCCCCAGGAATACGCCGCGAACATTGACTGCGATGACCTTGTCGAAGACATCGGTCGGATAGTCGGCGGGATGTTCCAGCGCGCCCTCGATGCCCGCGTTCAGCAGCGCAATGTCCAGCCGGCCAAAGGTGGACGTGGCCGCCTCCACCAGCGCCCTGACCTGCGCCTCGTCGGTGACGTCGGTGCGGCACACCGCGACCGCGTCACCCAGCTCCGCCTTCAACTCGGCCAGCGGCGCGTCCAGCACATCCGCCATCATAACTCTGGCCCCCTCGCCAACGAACAACCGCACCGCCGCGGCCCCGATCCCGCGCGCAGCCCCGGTGATAATCGCAACCCTGCCATCCAGCTTCCCCATGAACGTGTCCATCCCCTGTATGCGTATGGTCAGGAACGATGCTCGCGCGGCAGCGGCGGGGCGTCAAATGCGAAGGCGGGATTGGCGAAAGATTACTCAGTGCGCCGCAAGCCTCCACCCTGTGTCCGGCGACAGGTCAAAAATGAATGGAGAATAAATGCGGAATAAATGAAAAATAAATTGACAAACACAAGAAAATTTGTGTTTTATCCATTATTCTTCGGAAAGGATGAAAATAAATGACTAACGTTTCGGCACACAAAGGCAAGGTTCAACTCCGTCGTCGACTTTTCCAAGTTGGCCAAGATGCACTCAAACAGGAAGGATGGCGTGTCGAACGTGTACAAGGGACAGGAAAATCCAGCCTTCGCCGCATCACGAAGAACGGTGAAAGCAAAGTTGTGACAATTCGCACGACACAGGACACTTGGATCGCTTTCCCGCGAGAGAGGGACAATTCTGGCTGGGTGACGTTGTCTGACTCTGACTTCGTCATGGCAGTCTCTGTTGACGACCCGGATGAACCACGGTTTGCACAGGCGCATCTAATCGACGGGAGCGAGATGAGAGACCGATTCGACCGCGCATACCGGGCGCGGTTAGCTGCGGGGCACTCGATCCCGGAACGCCGCGGCGTGTGGATATCTCTCTATCAGGAAGAGGCAAAAGATCCTGTAAATCGTGTCGGGGCCGGTGCCGGATTGGCCCACCCCGCTATCCTGCGGGTACCTCTTGACGCTGCTGAATCCGCAAAAGACCTCGACTGTTATGAAGCACCAGACTCCAAGAAAGGTGAGGTCCCCCTTACGATCGCTGAGGCAAAACAACGACTGGCCATTACTTTTGGGGTAGCCCCCGCGAATGTAAAGATCACAATTGAAGCCTAAAGCCGCAACTTCGGAGTGTAGCGCGAGATTACATTTGTCGTTTTTATCGAATTGAAAGTTGGATCATGTAACCCGGTGCAATGATTTTCTATAAATGGATGACGTTGGCAGTCACCCCGCCTCCAGCATGAACCGGCCGAAGAATTCCCCCAGCGCCGCGTAATCGTTGAGGGGCAGGATGTGCGCCACATACTGGTCGGGGCGGACGACGACCATGCAGCCGTTCCTGCGGTCGATGCCCCGCATCGTGAAGATGTCATTGCCCGCCACCCGGTCCGCGCAGAAGACCTTTTCGTAGTCGCGCAGCCCGTAGCGGCCCTTTGCCGGCAGCAGCAGCGGGGGCAGATCGCCGATGTCGAGGTCGCGGTGGGGTTCCTGGAATACGGCGCGGAAATCGATCACCGAGTCGATATCCGCGTCCGCCGGGGTGAAGCGCCGCACCGGGGAATCCGGGTCTTCCGCCAGCCAGTTCGCCAGAGCGCGGATTTTCGACGACGGGCTTGTCAGGTCGCCCGCCGGGGTGAAGGCAAACAGGCGCCATCTTCCATCCGCCTTCACCGTATGGCCGAGCTGCATCGGCTTCGCATCGGCCAGCCGGATGACCGGCGCGGAATGGAAGCGCTTGCCGATCACGAAGCCCGTCGCCAACGCCTGGTGGCCGGCCGGACCGGTGATCAGACAGGGCGTGTAATGCGTTTCCACCCCCGCCGTGTAGCGACCATGCTGGATGAAGTAGCGCCGGAATTCCTCGGGGTCGACGCCGGTGCTGTCCGGGTCGTCGGGGTCCTTCGCCGGGGCGCTGAACATCTTCGCCAGCACACGGTCGAAATCGATCAGTTCCTGCGCGATGGCGCGGCGTTCGGCGGAGTAGCTGCGCAGCAGTGCCGGCGTGCATTGTCCGCGCAGCACGGCTGCCAGCTTCCAGCCGAGGTTGAAGCCGTCCTGCATGGAGACGTTCATGCCCTGCCCGGCCTTCGGGCTGTGCGTGTGGCAGGCATCGCCGAGGATGAAGACGCGCGGGATGCCGGTTTCGTCCGCATCCTCCGGCAGGTTGTCGAAGCGGTCGCAAATCCGCTGGCCGATCTCGTAGACCGACCACCAGGTGATTTCCTTCACATCCAGCGTGTAGGGCCGCAGGATGCGCTGCGCCGCCGTGACCAGATGGTCGGGCGTGATGTTGCGGGCCGCCACCCGTTCATCGGGGCTGAGCTTGTCCAGTTCGATATACAGCCGGGCCAGATAGCCGCCTTCGCGCGGAATGATCAGCAGGTTGCCTTCGTTCGCGGACTGGATCAGCGCCTTGCAACGGATATCGGGGAAATCCGTGACCGCCAGCACGTCCATCACCCCCCAGGCCTGGTTCGCGGAATCGCCGCGCAGGGGCAGGTCGAGCGACCGCCGCACCGCGCTGCGCGCGCCGTCGCAACCGACAACGAAGCGGGCGCGGATGGTTTCCACCTCGCCCGCATGGCCGGGGTCACACCGTTCGATCCGCGCGGTGACCGGAACGTCGCCGCCGCCGACTTCGAGGTCCAGCAGGCGGCGGGAATAGTCCGGTTCCAGCCGCGCGGCCGATTTGCGCATCACGTCGAGGTAGTAATCATGCACCCGCGCCTGGTTGAGGATCAGGTGCGGGCATTCCGACAACCCGTCCTCCACGTCCTGGATCCGTTCGGTGCGGGAGATGTGGCGGCGGTTCGCCGCATCCGGCTTCCAGAACACGGTCTCGTTGACCTGGTAGGCCTCGCGCATCGCGTGCTCGCTGAAGCCGAAGGCCTCGAACATTTCCACCGTCCGGCAGGCGATGCCGTCGGCCTGCCCCTTCACCAGCCGTTCTTCCCGCTGCTCGATCACCCGGGTGCGGATGTCGGGGAAGGCGGAAAGCTGCGCCGCCAGCGTCAGCCCGGCCGGGCCGCTGCCGACGATCAGCACATCGAAATCATCGCCGGTTCCGTCCCGCCGCGCGGGTTCGGCGATGCGCGGGTCGCCGCCATGGAAGCCGTTCAGGTGGAACTGCATGACGTTCCGCCGGCCGCTATTTCATCGTTACTCGGCTGCCGCGACGAGGCGGGGCACGTCCATCGCCTGCACATGGGGCAGCACTTCCTTCGCGAACAGGCGCAGCATGTCCAGCGTCCGCTCCTGCCCGTAATAGGGCGGGTAGTGCAGCATCAGCGAGGTGGTGCCGACCGCCTTGAAGTCCTCGATCTTGCGCAGCACCGTATCGGGCGAACCGTGCAGGATCGTGCCGTCCATCAGATTGTCATAGGCGAACTGCTCGTCGCCGCTCTTGTCCGAGATATCGCCCAGGTATCCGCCGGTGCTCGATCCGCCGGCCATAAAGCTCTTCATATGCCGGGTGATGCCTTCCTCGCTCAGCTCCTTGGCCTTCGCGTCGGTCGGCGCGACGAAGGTCATGCGGCAGACATCGACATCGCCGAAGGCCGGGTTCAGGTTCAGCGGCGCCGGGGCCTCGTTCATGTGCCGGCGGTACTGCGCGATATGCTCGCCGATCACCGTGACGCTGGGCAGGGTCGACTGCATCAGCCCGAAGCCGTTGCGCGCCGCCATGGCGATGGACCCTTCCGACCCCGCGCCGAGATAGAAGGGCGGGTGCGGCTGCTGGACCGGATGCGGGAAGAGTTCCCATTCGCCGGAAACGTCGAAGTTGAAATGCCTGCCCTTCGCCGTGACCTTTTTCTTGTGGAAACCGTCGAGGATCAACGGGATCGCCTCCGCCTGGATGTCGCGCCGTTCCTCGTAGGATATGCCCAGCCCCTCGAACTCGTAGGGCCGGTAGCCGGAGCCCATGCCGAGCTGGAAGCGGCCGTTCGAGAGGATGTCGATAAAGGCCGCGTTTTCGACGATGCGCAGCGGATGGTGCAGCGGCACGACCATCACCGCCGCCCCCAGCCGGATGACGCTGGTCTTCGCGGCCAGATAGGCCAGGTAGCTGAACGGGTCCGGCAGGATGCCGTAGCGGTTCGAGAAATGATGCTCCGCGATCCAGACCTGGTCGAAGCCGAGGTGCTCGATCTCCAGGATCTCGTTCGTCACCCGCTCATGCACGCCCTGGTGCGGATAGGGTTCGGTTTTCGGGTCCGGGTGCGAAGTATAGAGAACGCCAACCTGCATCGTAGCTTCCTTCCCTGCTGACAATCCGGTTGCAGGAAGGCTATCGGCTCGTAAACACAGCCGTCAACCGCCGCCGGCTGTTACGCCTTCTCCGGCTGCTCCATCCGCACCATCGCATTGCCGCCCAGCACCTGTTCGGTCGACATCAGCTCCAGCAGGGTGACGTCGACCCGGGCGGGCGCGTCCAGTACGTAGACGATTGCGTCGGTGACGTCCTCCGGCGTCAGCACATCGTAGGAATACATCGTCCGGTCGATCTCGCCCTGGTCAATATCGCGGGCGAGCGCGTGGAATTCGGACCTTGTGCCGCCGGGACAGATCTCGCTGACGCGAATGCCCGTCCCCTGGACTT
>CAXBEC010000089.1:0-8318 GCA_963974145.1 uncultured Alphaproteobacteria bacterium
GGGAAATTTTCGCGGCTTCGCGACGTGCCAGGAATTCGTTGTATTTCCCTTTGATAATTGAATAGTCGCGCTCCAGATCCTTCTGCTGGGTTTCGACTTCAGGTGCGGACAATCGTAATTCGTCCAATCGGCGTACCTCGGCTTCCGCACTGGACATATTGCGTCTCAGGACGACGAATTTCGATTCTATTTCACTTAGCTTTAATTCCAACTGCTGATATAAAGCGTTAGGGATTTCCGTTTTTGTCACGGTAGCGCCTGACTCCTCGGAATCATTTTCCTTATCTTTGTTTTCGCTTATTTGCTGGCGCATGTTTTCAATGCTTCTGACCAGCGAAATTACATCCGGATGATTATCCGTATATTGGAGTCGTAACTGATCCAGGTTCTCCTGCATTCTTTCGAGCCGAATCTGAGCGGGAGATGATTGTCGACCAGCAAGCACGACCTGTGGCGCTGTTTCCAGTTTAAGGAATTGAGGGGTGCGCTGTAACTGCTCTTTCAACTGGTCCCGGGCAAGAACAGCGTCTTCATACGCTTGCTTTGCGCTTGCCGCCTTTCCAAGAGCGTCATTCAGTTGCTTCACGAAGCTGCCCCCCTGAATGACGTTCGCGTGCTTGGATTTAAAATCTACAATGCGCCGCTCAGAATCCCTGATCTGTTGCTGATAGGCTTCAAGCTGCGCTTCAATGAACGAGCGGGCGTTTTCCATATCCTGTCTGTTCTGGCCCAAATTCGTCTCAACGAAAATGGTCAACAACGTTTGGACAACGGCTTTAGCCAGAACGGGGTCTTTATCCGTGTATCCAACTGTAAACAGGTTTCGACCCTGGGCCCTGATGCTGGCGTTTTTTTCCAGGCGCGCAAGCATGTTCTCGATCTCGATGGGTGTGGTCGCGGCCAGATCAAGGTCGGTCGCTCGCGCCACTTCGGCTAAATTTGGGCGGCTCAGAAGCGTGCGCTGCATGATTGCAACTTCTTCGTTTACATTACTTGCTACGGTAATGCCCTTGAGTAGCGGCCCGAGAAGGGAGGTTGTGTCAATATAGACTCGCGCTTCCGATCTGTATTTATCGGGCAAAACGGCAACAACGCCCCAACCGACAAAACTGATGACCCACGCCAAAGCAAGCGCGTACCATCGTCTCCGCCAAATGGCGACGACTTGGGCCATCAATTCATCATATATTTCATTCATAGCCGATTAACCGCGATATTGCCGTTGGCATGAATCCGCCCCAATCCGTTCGAAACGCTCATGCAGGATATATGGGAATTTATCCTAGGTGCGGCATCGTCCATATGGGTGACAGGCATTGTTATTAGGCTACTAACCGCCAGTGCTTCTATTTTTGTTCGTGAATATTCTCATTACAGAAGGTCCGCTTATTTGAACGGGCGTGCGCATCTGGGGGACAGCATAAAATCAGCAGCTTTGCCGGGCTGCATTCCTGCCCGGACTCGCCAGACATTGTGGTCCGGTGTTGGAGCAACTGATTATTTTGCCATATGATAGACTACTCCCACATCGGCCCGGGCAAACGGGTGATTTACAGTTGCCCTGAAAGACTAGAACCAGCTTTGCGGAATAATCAGCACATCGCCCGGAAGCACATCGACGTTCGCTGTAACGTCGCCGTCTTTCAACAAGTCATCCAGACGAACACGATACGAATTTTTCTTGTCACCGGCGGCGCGAATAATTACCGCGCGGTTTCCTGCGGCGAATTCGGTTAATCCGCCGACAGCGATCATGACGTCAAGGATGGTCATCTTCTCACTATAAGGGATGGCTCGCGGTGCGGCGGCTTCCCCGACAACACGGACCTGCTGGTCGAAGGGACCGATAAATCCGGTCACAATGACAGTCACCACCGGGTTCTGGACAAATTCCGACAATACCTTCTCGACGTCACGGGCAAGTTCCGTTGGCGTCTTATTGGCTGCCTGAAGGTCTTCGATCAGGGGCATGGAAATCCGGCCATCAGGACGGACCGGGATTGTCGTAGACAGCTCCGGGTTCCGCCAGACGAATATCTGAAGATTATCCCCCGGGCCCACCAGGTAGCCAGGAGATGTTCCGATAGACTGGGGGGCTGCAACCGGAGCGTCATCAAAACCCGCGCAGCCACCAAGACCAGTCAGGATCAGGCCTATCACAAGCATCCGAACCAGATGTCGACCAGATAACAAGTTTTTCACCGAACCATCTCCATATTGCGAATTTCCAGTAGTATTGGTTCTTCTATCATATTAAGTGCGCTGTTGCGCGTCAAAAATCCCAATAATAAAGAACCTGCCACAATCTATATTAACAATTTCTTTACGATACTTTACCCGACAGCGAAATCGGTCTCGGACGGTTCAATTGTCTCCAAAATTTTGATCAGAGGTTGCATGGGGGCGATATTTTCGCTGTGACGCCACTATCACCCAATTGGATGACGATAAAACCGTCTGAATTTTAGATAAATATATACGGCAATGACAATTTTGTTTTCATGCGATAGCGAAAAAGGGTAGAGCCTTGATTATTGATGATAAATTGCACGAGGGTTACGTTGTCGGTTGTGACTGCGGTACTTTTTTCCTCGCATCGCGCCTTGGCGTATCCATTGAATGCCCCGACTGTGGCCATACGGAGCTTCCAGCCCCTATGCTGGTGGCATGGGTCCTGGATGGCGGCAAGGAGGAGCGGCTGGTCGTAGCTGATTAGCCTCTAATATCTCTCGATTTTAGCGCCTTCGGCTGTGGATTGATGCTATGCCGGGGTTCGTCGCGGCTGATATAGTAAAATGCCAGCTTGGTGATATCGTCAGGTGTTGGTGCGGAATGTGGGAATTCATGCTTAATATTGACTCAGATCATGTATTAGTCAGTTTATGATTAGCGTATTTCGGCTGCATATAGCGACGCCAATACTGGTATTGGGGATCGTCGATATCCTGATTCTGTATCTGTCCATCGCTGCTGGATATTCGATCAGTTATCTTGACCTGTCGCTCGGAATAAACACCTTCTGGAGCGGATTGGGAAACGGCACGCTCTACGTCAGCGCCATTGTCTTGTCGCTGATCATGATGGGTCTGTACCAGCGCCAGTTTATCGCCGATACGAAGATTACGTTTCTGCGACTGTTTGCAAGTTTTGCATCCGCGGTTTTCCTGATGTCGATCGTCTTTTACATATTCCCGCAAACGCGCATTTGGATGAGTGCGCTGCTGCCGGCAATTGTGTTCAGCCTGATCGGTGTTCTGTGCGCTCGCATCGTTTTTTTACGTGTCTCAGGTACCAATGTATTCAAGCACCGGGTCCTTGTTTTCGGGGCCGGCAAACAGGCGCAGGAGGTTGAGGCGCTGGAGGCCCGCGGGGCCTTCCGCTGTATCGGTTTCCTGCCGGTCGATGGTGCCGACATAAGCGTCGATCATGGCCGTGTGCTGCGGTACGACACGTCGCTTACCGACTTTGTAAAAGCGCAGGACGTTGATGAGGTGGTCGTGGCCTTGCAGGAGCGTCGAGGGCGGGTTCCGTCAGAAGACCTGCTGGCATGCCGCATGGAAGGTGTTCGGATCAGTGACTTCTGGACCTTTATGGAGCGCCAGAAAGGCGAAGTGGAACTTGATGCATTGAACCCGAGTTGGATGATCTTCGCCGAAGGCTTTTCGTCACGCCTGGGGACGCAGCGAATCGTGAAGCGCGTTTTTGATATCGTCGCCAGCGTTCTGTTGCTGCTGTTCTCGTTGCCGGTGACGCTTGCCGCGGCGGCCGCGGTATACCTGCAGGATCGCGGGCCTGTCTTTTACCGGCAGGAGCGCGTTGGATTGTACGGCGAGTCCTTCTTTCTGTTCAAATTTCGAAGCATGCGGGTCGATGCGGAAAAGGACGGCGTCGCGCGCTGGGCCGCGGCGAATGACAGCCGTGTTACGCCGGTCGGTGCGTTTATCCGCATGGCGCGGATTGACGAAATCCCGCAGATCATCAACGTGCTGCGCGGTGAGATGAGTTTTATCGGCCCGCGTCCGGAGCGCCCGATTATCGTATCGGAATTGATCGAGGCAATACCCTATTACGGATACCGGGACACGGTGAAACCGGGCATTACAGGATGGGCACAGGTTAATTATCCGTATGGCGCCTCGGTAGAAGACGCCAAGCAAAAACTCAAACTGGACCTTTATTATATCAAGAATTACAGCCTTATGCTGGACTGTCTCATCCTGTTGCTGACAGTGAGGGTTGTCCTATGGCCACAGGGTGTCCGGTGATCGTCCGGCAGCGCGGAGCATGGCGCCGGTATTGTTGCGTGGCATTTGATTTGGAATCAGCAAGGATAAGCGGAACGTGCCGAAAAACGGACTAGAAGCCGCACCACCATCCGGAGGCCTGACGGCTGGCCGACTGTCTGCCGGTGCCGCATTGCTTGGCGTCGTGGCGCTGGTCGCCATCTATTCCGATACGGCATTATCGATGCTGGACCTGTGGTCGCGGATGCACGCCTTCGACCACGCCTTCCTGATACTGCCGGTCTGCATATACCTGATCTGGGAGCGGCGGCATGTTCTGGCGGGCATTGATCCGTCGCCAAGTGTCATCGGTGCGATCCTGCTTGCAGGCTTTGGCGTCATGTGGATGGCAGCCGATGCCGTTGATGTCGCCATTGGACGGCAGACGGCGCTCATTGGCATGGTCGAAAGCCTCGTCCTGACCGTGGTCGGCTGGCGGCTGTTTCGGGTATTGCTGTTCCCGATGCTGTTTTTGTGGCTGGTGCTGCCGACTGACCTGAACCTCCTGCCGCCGATGCAGCGACTGGCGACCATTGTGTCCTCCCAGGTCATCGTTCTGTGGGGCATTCCGGTTTTTGTCGAGGACGTGTTCATCGAGCTTCCTGCGGCGCGGTTCTGGGTTGCGCCGGGATGCGCGGGTCTGAATTTTCTGCTGTCCGGTGTTGCGCTATCCATTCTTTATGCGGAACAGATGTACAGCAGCTGGACCAAGCGTATTATTTGTGTTGCGGTCGCGATTGTGGTGGCGCTGATCGCCAACTGGCTCCGAATCGTGGCCATTATAATGGCGTCGTTCTATCTGCAGGGGCAGTACAATATTGACGATCACTATACGGAAGGCTGGCTGTTCTTTGCCGCGATCATGTTCCTGATGATGTGGCTGGGTTGGCGCTTCCGGGATCCGGCGCCTGCCGCCGCCCGGCGTTCCGGCGATGCCGCTTCGACGGCAGGTCGTGCCGGTATCGCCGCGGCGCTGGTTGCGGCAATTGGCATTGCGGGGTTCTTCCCTGCTTATTCCGCCTATCGGCAGGGCGACACCTCGCCCGTCCCGCCGACGCGGATCGTATTTCCTGAAACTATTGGCGAATGGCGTCTGTTGCCGGACGATTCTGCGTGGCAACCCGATTTCAGGGATGCTGATGCGCAGGCGACGGCCCGATATGGCAACGGCGCCGAACAGCTGTCGCTTTACGTCGCTTATTATGCCTATCAGGGAAACGGCCGGGAAGTCGCCAGCTATGCCAACCAGGTATATGACGGCGAAAAATGGTCCTGGTTGCGGAGTGGCAATACGAAAGCGGTTATCGGCGGGAACGAAACCGGTATGTCGACGACAGCGTTGAAATCGGGAGCCGGACACCGCAATGTATGGCATACCTACTGGCTCGACGGGCGCTATATGAACAGCCCGGTCCTGGCGAAGCTGACCCAGGCAAAAGCGGATTTGCTGGTTGGCGACCGGCGGGCCGGTTTCCTCGCCGTATCGGCGGATGAAGATGTGGACCCGGACCATTTTCGAGCATTCCTGGCCGCGTTGCCGCCGTTTCTGTCGCTGGCGGCGCCCGATGCCCGATGATCCCGTGATCTAGGAACGGCGCAACATGTGCGGCCTGTCAGGTTATTTCGACCCGCGCGGTCAGCGTCCGATTGATCGGGCGTTGCTGTCGCGTATGAACGATGCGATACGCCATCGCGGGCCGGATGGCGACGGTATCCACCTTGCGCCGGGGGTCGGCCTGGCGCATCGCCGGCTTGCGATTATCGATGTGGTCCATGGCGCACAGCCGCTCTATAACGAGGATGATACGGTCGCGATCGTCTTCAACGGCGAAATCTATAACTTCCAGCCCCTGATGGCGGAGCTGGAATCGCTGGGCCACACCTTCCGGACCCGCTGCGATACCGAAGTGATCGTGCATGGCTGGGAGGAATGGGGACCGGCCTGCGTGAAACGCTTCCGGGGCATGTTCGCCTTCGCCCTGTGGGATTCCAATACCGAAACATTGTTCATGGCGCGCGACCGGCTCGGCAAGAAGCCGCTCTATTACGCGGTCCTGCCGGATGAGACGCTGATCTTCGCGTCGGAACTGAAGGCGCTGATGTGCTATCCCGGGTTCCGGCGGGATATCGACCCCCGCGCGGTGGAAGATTATTTCGCCCTGGGCTATGTGCCGGAACCGCGCACGATCTATCAGGGCGCATCTAAGCTGGAGCCGGCGGAACGCATGGTCTGGCACCGCGGGGCTGCGATGAAGCGGGATATCTACTGGCATCTCAAGATGTCGGAATCCGGCCCGTCGGATATCGACGACGCCCAGGCGGAGCTGCGCGAACGGCTCGACGATGCGGTGCGGATGCGGATGATTTCCGACGTGCCGCTGGGCGCCTTCCTGTCGGGCGGGGTCGATTCCAGCGGTATCGTCGCGCTGATGGCAGGGCAATCGGACCGCCCGGTCAATACCTTCAGCATCGGTTTCGGTGACAAGGCCTTCGACGAATCCGCCTATGCGCTGCAGATCGCCCGGCGCTACGACACCAATCATGAAATGCGAGTTGTCGACCCGGATTCCTTCGACCTCGTCGACCGGCTGGCGGGTATTTACGATGAACCCTTTGCGGATTCCTCCGCCATGCCGACCTATCGGGTCTGCGCGCTGGCACGGGAACATGTGACCGTCGCCCTGTCCGGCGATGGCGGCGACGAAGCCTTCGCCGGCTATCGCCGCTATCTGTGGCATCACCGAGAGGGACAGTTGCGGTCCATGCTGCCGGCGGCGGTCGGCCGCCCGGTCTTCGGCGCGTTGGCAAAGATGTACCCGAAGATGGACTGGGCGCCGCGCATGTTCCGGGCGAAGAATACCTTCGAGGAACTGGCGATGACCCCGGAGGAAGCCTTCTTTCACAGCGTCTCGGTGCTGAGCGACGCGATGCGCGACCGGATCTTCAGTCCCGAATTCAAGCGCGCCCTGCAGGGCCACCGCGCCATCGAGACCCTGTCGCGCCATATGGCGGATGCGGATACCGATGTGCCGCTGCTGCAGGCGCAATATGCGGATATCAAGACCTGGCTGCCGGGCGACATCCTGGTCAAGACCGACCGCGCCAGCATGGCCAATTCGCTGGAGGTCCGTGCGCCGCTGCTCGACCATGAAATCATCGAATGGGCCAGCACCCTGCCGGTTGCGCTGAAACTCGACGGGACCAACGGCAAGCGTATTCTGAAGCGGGCATTTGAGCCGCTGGTACCGGATGACCTGCTCTACCGGCCCAAACAGGGCTTCTCAATTCCCCTGGCCAGCTGGTTCCGCGGGCCACTGGCGGACAAGGTGCGTCAGGCGGTGACCGGCCCCGCCATGGCGGAATGCGGCTATTTCGACATGGCGGCGTTGAAAACCCTGGTCGATCGCCACCAGTCCGGCCTGCACGACCACAGCCCGGTGCTGTGGAGCCTGCTGATGTTCGACGGCTTCCTGCGCCAGGCCGGCTGAAACGGAGCGGCAGCCCGGCAGATAACCGCCTGGAAGGCCGCATCAGATATTTCCCGGCCTGGATCGCGCAGTGTAAAGCGGGATAGAACGTAATATATTGATAAACAACTATAAAAATAATTCCTGTAAAGTGTCGGAATTCTTTACAGAATCAGGAATTCTGCAAAAATAAATCGTAATTTATTGATTTCATTATAAAAAAATAAACAGTTAATTTTCTACAACGAATTTGGACCGAAATACTGTCGGAATTCTTTACAATTCTGTACATTTCGGAATCATGAAAAGTATTAACTAATTGAAAAATATAATTTAATGTTGTTTGGCACGGTTCATGCTTATAAAAGCTGCAAGAGACACACGGCATTTGTTAGAACATTTACGCAAGGAGGCGTTGATATGAAAAATTTTAAGACAGGCAAGTTACTCGCGGCGGCTGCGGCCGGTGCTGTTATGATGGCAGGGGTGACCGCGCAGGCGGACACCGTGACGTTTACACCAGGTGGTGGTTTTGCGGGTACTGTATTTGTTGGTTTACCAGATGATG
>CAXBEC010000090.1:0-8315 GCA_963974145.1 uncultured Alphaproteobacteria bacterium
CCGTGCCATAATAGTCCTCATGCACAGCCCCAGACGGATGCTGTTATGCCTCGTGGCGGTATTCCTTGCCGTTTTGGCGGGCATTGCCCCGGCAGCAGGGCAGGTCAAGCACTATACCGTTTCCATCAGCGGGATCGGTGACAAGGCGCTGGTGGAAGCCGTGCGCAATGTCTCCCAGCTGGATGAGCACAAGGATCAGGCCGCGCTGTCGCTGCGGGCCCTGCGGCTGCGGACGGATGCGGCGCTGGAGCGGGTCGAGACGCTGCTGCGGTCCAGAGGGTATTACGGGTCGACAATCACGTATGACATCCTGCGGCCGGATTCGAGCGACCGCGAAATTGCACTGAAGATCGATACCGGGCCACCCTATATGCTGGCCGCCTACGATATCGTGTCCACGACACCGGGCGAGCCGCGCAATCCGATCGACGTTCCCTATGAAACCCTCGGCATCGATACCAGCGTCGCGGTACAGGCGGATCAGATCATCGCCGCGGATTCCCGACTGCTGGCGTCGCTGGCGCGCCAGACCTATCCGCTGGCGCGGATCCTGGAGCGGAAGACAACTGTCGATCATGCCAGCCGGTCGGTCCGGGTATCCGTCTCGCTGGATATGGGGGCGGCGGCGCGGTTTGGCGCGACCTCGCTGGACGGGCTGTCCTCGGTCGAACCGGTCGTGCTGGAACGCGCCCAGAGCTGGAAACAGGGTGCGCCGTTCGATGCGGGGGAGCTGGAAAAGACGCGCACCAAGCTGCGCGAATCGGGCCTGTTTTCCAGCGTCCTGATCAGCCATGCCGACGCCGTTGACGTCAACGGGGAACTGCCGGTCACGATCAAGGTTGAGGAGCGTAAACACCGGTCGATCGGGGCCGGCGGATCATTTTCCACGACGGAAGGGTTGCTGGCGAAGGCGTTCTGGACCCATCGCAACCTGTTCGGCGAAGGCGAGCGTCTGCGGATCGACGCGGAGCTGGGGGAAATCCGGCAGGGCCTGTTCGGCAATTTCCGCAAGCCCGATTTCATCGTCAACAATCAGGATGCCGTCATCGACGCGCGTTTCGCCCAGGAACAGCCGGACGGTTTCACCAGTCTGGAAACCGCGGTCGTCGGCCGGCTGGAGCGCCGTTTCGGGGCGTTCTATACCGGCTCGGCCGGTGTCGGGCTGGAGCGATCCCTGGTCGATGAGAACGGCAACGAGGAAGATTTTTCATTTCTCGTCCTGCCGCTGTCCCTGCGGCACGATACGTCGGATGACGTGCTGGACCCGGGAAAAGGTCAGCGCGCGACACTGGCCTTTACGCCCAATATCGGCATTCTCGACACCGATACGGACTTCTATACGACGCGGTTGTATGATGCGGTCTATCTGCCGCTTGCCGAAAAGAAGGAACTGATTCTTGCCGGTTGGTTGCGGCTCGGCACGATTGTCGGCGAGGACACGGCCGATATTCCGGCCAACAAGCGGCTGTACGGCGGCGGCCCCGGTTCCGTGCGCGGGTATGCATTGAACAGCATCGGGCCGCTGGATTCCCAGAATGACCCGATCGGCGGCCGCTCCCTGACCGAATTCGGTACCGAGATCCGCTGGCGCGCGTTTGAATCGGTCGGGCTGGTCGCCTTTGTCGAGGCGGGCGGGGTCTATGACGGGTCTGTTCCCGATTTCGGCAAGGACCTGCAATGGGGCGGCGGGGTCGGCGCGCGTTACCTGACCGCGATCGGACCAGTGCGTCTGGATATCGCGATGCCATTGAATCGCCGCAATGACGTTGATGATGCGTTCCAGATTCTGATCAGTCTGGGACAGGCATTCTGAAAATGGAAAAGGCGCTGATGCTGCGCCGGGCGGCGATGATCGGCGCCGGGCTGGTTACCGCGATTCTGCTCGTGCTGGGTGGCGTCTATGGCGTTGCGCAAACGGATTTCGGGCGCGGCGTGCTGGCGCGCCAGATCGAATCGGCGTTGTCGGACCAGACGATGACGGTTCGCCTTGCGGCGCTGGACGGCAATGTTTTCGGCAATTTCAGTGTCGGCGAAATTTCGGCCGAAAACGCCGCGGGCGGCACCCTGACCGTGACCGGGCTTCAGGTGTCTTGGCATCCCCTCGCGCTGGTCCGGGGCATGGTGGATGTCGAGTCAGTGGATATCCAGGGTATCGCGGATAGCGGGTTCTTCGATGGCGACGCCGCCCCGGCGGAAGAAGGTTCCGATGGATCGATGGCGGTTGGGGTCAGTGTCCGGCTGGCGGCCCTGCGGGTCGTTGATATCGACTTGGGGTCGGCGACTTTCGGGGAACGCATCAGGCTGGCCCTGAACGGCGCGCTGGAAATGGACAGCGACCTCTCGGAACTGCTCGTCGATCTGAATCTGGTGCGAACCGATGGCGGCGCGGGGCGGGCGGACATCAACCTGGAATACCGCGCCCGCCCGGCGCGGTTTTCCCTGCAGGCCCGTATCGACGAACCCGGCGGCGGGCTGATCACACGGCTCGCCGGTCTGCCGGACGGGACGCCCCTGTCCATCGAACTGGGAGGCGAGGGGCCGCCGGACAAATGGATCGGGCAACTGGTTGCCGCGGCCGGGACGCTGGCAAACATCCGGACGGAGCTGACCGTCGCTGTCGCCGGTTCCGGCGCCACAGTATCGATCAACGGCGTCAGTGAGTTTCAGCAGCTTCTGCAGGAGCCGCTCCGCCCCCTCGCGGGGCCGCCGCTGACGTTTCGCGCCGACCTGGCATTCCAGCCGGGTGAGGCGGTCACGGTCAGCGGGCTGACGGCGGAAAACGGCGCGGTCACCATACAGGGAAACGGCGGCTACCGGTTTGCCGGGAATACGATAGACGGGACGGTCGGCGTGGCGGTTCTGCCCCGGCCGGGCGTGGCGCTCGAATTCGAGGGCGCGTCAGCCGGCGCATTGCAACTGGATGCGACGGTGTCCGGAACAATCGAACGACCGGTACTGGCGGCGAAACTCGGCGCACGGGAAATTGCCTATGACGGTGCGAAAATCGCCACGCTGGCCGGCGAGGTCGCGGTTGCGCTGCTTGAGAAGGACAGTTCATCCGCCAAGGCGGTGCTGACCCTGGAGGGGCTGGATGCGGCGGGGATGGTACCGCCGGCGCTGCTGGGTGATTCCCTTGCAGTGCAGGTCGACAGCCTGATCCTGAATGACGGCAGCATTCCCTACCTCGGCGCGACCCTCACCGCGGCCAGCGGCGCGACGGTCAGTGTGGACGCGGTTCGCCAGCAGGACGGGGCGCTCGATGGCACCTATGCCGCCGGCCTTCCGCAGGCGGGCGCTGTTGCCGCGGCGTACGGGGTTGCGATGCAGGGTGCGCTCGACGCCGGGGGGAAATTCCGCGTAAGCGCCGCGATGGACCATGCGGAAGTTGATGCCGCCGGCCGGTTCGGCGGGATCAAATCCAGTGCCGACTGGGTGCCGGTCGTGCTGGGAGAGACCGTGTCCTTCGATACCGGTATCGTGTGGCAGGCTGGCGAGGGCCTGACCCTGACACGCGCCGACGTCACCACGGCGCTGGCGCGGCTGTCGGCTTCGGGCCGGATTGACCCTGCCGGTGATGCGATATCGATGAAATATACCGCGACGGTCAATGACATTGCCCACCTTTCACCCCTCGCCGGGATGCCACTGGCGGGGAATGCCCAAATCAGCGGCACGGCGCAGGGCGCTGTCGCCGCGCCGGTTATCAAGGCGCGCGCCGATTTTGGCAGCCTGGCCATCGACGGCGAACGGCTTGGCGATATCGCCGCGGTAATGGATGCCACCATTCGCGATACGGCGCTGAAGGCGGATATCCGCCTCTCTGGTCAGGTGCGGAACCGCAAGCTGGAGGGCGTGATCGCGTTGGCGGCGGCGGGCAATGACCTGACGGTCAGCCGGCTTGAACTCGGGCTGGGCCGCAATACCGTCACCGGCAATGCGCGTGTCGCGCTGGACGGCTTGCTGGTGAACGGCGCGTTGTCGGCGCGGTTGAGCGATCTTTCGGATCTGCCGCTGGACGGCATGGCGCCGGGTCTCGTCGGCGCGGCGAATGCGGAAGTCACGCTGCGCGGTGGTCCCACCCAGGATGTCGACCTCGCGGTCTCCGGCCGCGGCATCGGCCTGACCGGTGACGATATGGACGAATTGCTGGCGCGGGAGGTCAGCCTTGCGTTGCAGATTCGGGATGCGCTCGGGACGCCGGCATTCGAGGGTACGCTGGGCGTCACCAATGCCCGCGCCGCCGGGGGCTTGCTGACGCGCGCGGATATTGGGCTGAACGGCACGCTGGCCGGCTTCGGCTGGACCGCATCCGCCGCCGGCACCTTCGGGGTTCCGGTCACGGTCGCCGCGGCGGGCACCACGGCGGTTGCCGCGGGTGGCGGAACTATGGAAGTGCAGCGGCTGGATGGCACGATAGAGGACTATCCGTATTCCCTGCGGTCGGCGGCGCGGGTGCAATGGCAGGCGGATACAGTGACGACGGGGCCGATTGCGCTGTTGCTCGACAAGGGACAGGTGGAACTGGCGCTTGCCCTGAAACCGCAATCGGTTGAAGCAAGCGGCAGTATCGCGGGGCTTCCGGTTGCCGTTGCCGCGCTGTTGAACCCGCACCTGGACCTCGAGGGTACGATATCGGGAAGCCTGTCTGCGACCGGCAACCGGCAGCAGCCGGACCTGGTGCTGAGCCTGGCGGCAGACGGGATACGCCCCCGGGACGTGCCGCTGGCGGATTTTGCGGGGTTGAAAATTGCCGTGGACGTGCAGCAGAACGACGGCGGCCTGCGGGCCGGGCTGGAGGTAACCGGGCCGGAAGAAACCCGCATCGCAGCCAATATCCAGACCGCGGCGCTGCTCTCCCTGGATGCGCCGGTGTCGGTTGACGCGGAACGGCAGCCGCTGTCCGGCGGGATTGAAGCCTTCGGCAAGCTGACCATGATCGACCGTATCATCGGGCTGGGCGGCGACCGGCTGGACGGATCGGTGTCGGCCAGCGCGACGATTGCCGGTACGCTGGCGCGGCCGGATGTCCGGGGCGACCTGAAACTGAGCGCGGGCGCCTATGAAGGGGTTGCAACAGGCGTGGTGCTGCGCGATGTGGAGGGGCATATCGAATTTGCGGGCAGCGAGGCCCGGGTCGTGACATTACAGGCGTCGGACGGGCTCGGTGGCCAGATGACCGGTTCGGGCGCCGTCGCCATCGCGGATACCGAAACGACCGCGGGCGAACTGAAACTGGTGATGAACCGGTTTACGGTATTGCGGCGGGCGGAGGCGGAGGTCGTGACATCGGGAACGATCGGCCTGTCCGGATCGCTCGCGGCACCGGCGCTGAAGGGGGCGCTGACGGTGGACAATGCCGAAATTCGAATTCCGGACCGTCTGCCGGACAGCGTCGCGGAACTGACAGTCGTCGAAATCAACCGGCCGGAAGGCGATGGTGCCCGACCGGCGCCGCCTGCCGATCCATCATTGTCCCAGGCGCTTGCCATTGTACTCGACCTGTCGATCGATTTCCCCGGCCGCAGCTTTGTCCGCGGCCGCGGCCTTGATTCGGAATGGAACGGGAAGCTGCATGTGGGCGGCACAAGTGTGGACCCGCTGGTGACGGGAAAGCTGAATGTGGTCCGGGGAACCTTCGCCTTTGCCGGCAAGACTTTTGTCGTGAAATCGGGGACGGTCTCCCTGGACGAGGGAGGGTCGCTGGAACCGGAAATCGATGTGATCGCAGAGGCGGAACTTTCGACATTGCTGGCGCGGGTGCGGATCGAAGGCAAGGCCTCGAAACCGACGATCACCGTATCCTCGGAACCGTCGATGCCGCAGGAAGAAGTCCTGGCGCAGATCCTGTTCGGCCGGTCGACCGGTCAGCTGACAGCGGTACAGGCGTTGCAACTGGCGCAGACCGCGGCAAGCCTGTCCGGCGCCGGCGGCGCGAATGTCGTCGACAAGATCCGCCAGGCGCTCGGCGTCGATGTTCTGAATGTCGAATCGAACGGCGACAGCGGCGGCGCCACATTGAAGGCCGGAAAGTATATCCGCGAGAACATCTTTCTGTCCGTCTCGCAGGGAACCGAGCCGGGCACGCAACAGGTTGGCGTCGAAGTGGAGGTTCTGCCGAATGTGTCCGTCGATATCGATGTCGGCGGGTCGGAAAGCGGCAATGTCGGACTCAACTGGAAATACGATTACTGACGCTGCGGGGCGCCTGAACCGGCCCGGCAGCCGGACCGCGAGGGTGGCGCGGCCCGGCCTTGGAGCAGAGGGGAAGGGAGGCACCTGACGGTGCGCTCTTCTTCACCACCGATACGATAGGCCGGCCGCGCCAGGGATAAATTGATCTGAATCAATCATGCTGCATTTTGCTGCCAGGTTTGATTCCGATGCAGGATCGTACCCCCCGGATTATGCTGTGTCGGGGACGCTTCATGATCATGTTTCATTAAGACCGGGGCTGTACTTCTGATGTTTTGGCAGATCACAGTCGCAGAGTGATTCTATCGGCGCTTGATTTGCTTTAGAATACGCCCGAATTGAAACGCCCCTGCCGTGCTGCGGACAGGGAGAAGCAGGAAATCATGGCCGCCCCGTCCCTCCTTGTCATCACCGATCGCCAGAATACGGCACTGCCCTTCGACGAAGTCCTGGTGCAAGTGCTGAACGCCGGTTGCCGCTGGATCATGGTGCGGGAGAAAAACCTCGCCACAGCGGAACTGTGCCCGCTCGTCGAAACCATTCAGGAAGCCGCCGGAGCGTTCGGCGCAACGATTTCGATCAACAACGATTTCACGGCGGCATCGATCCGCGGTGTCCGCGCCATTCACCTGCCGCAGGGGCAACCGGTCTCGGCGATCCGCCGGGTGATGGGGGCGCAGACCCTGATCGGCGTCTCGGCGCATTCGGTGGCGGAAGCGATGCAGGCCGTGGCGGAGGGGGCGAATTACGTAACGGCCAGCCCGGTCTATGAAACGCAAAGCAAGCCGGGCTACGGCCCCGCGCTGGAGGCCGAAGGGCTGTCGGAAATCGTGAAATCGGTGCGGGTCCCGGTGCTGGCGCTGGGCGGGGTGACAGCCGGAAACGCCGGCGCATGTATCCAGGCCGGCGCGGCCGGTGTTGCCGTAATGGGGTCGGTCATGCGGTCGGAAACGCCGGGGCGCGTGGTTTCGGACCTGATCGCGGCACTTGCGGTGCACGCGACCTGATCCGTCGCCGTTGCGGTACTGCTGGCCCCGGCGGGCCCGGTCAGGCCGCCCTGGGGCGCTTGCCCTGAATTTTCGCTTTCATCGCGCGACTTGGATCATTCGCAGGTGCCGCGGACGGCACGCCGTCGGTGGAAAAGCCCGCGACCGGGCTCTCGGTCCGGACCTGTTTCCACCAGCGGTTCAGGCCGATCATGAAGACGGCGAGGCCGCCACAGGTTACCGCAACCACAGCCCATCCAAACGCACCCGGCATGGCGTGTGCCTCCTGCGTGATACCGTGGATAAAGGCTGCTGTGCCCAGCGAAAACAAAGTGGTGATGCCAACAGAAAAACTGATCGAGTAGTTTTCCTGCTTCGTCCAGAGGGGCGGCCGCGGCCGCTGGAACTCCAGGACGGACCAGCCGAACAGGGCGATGCCCGTGGCGGTCAGCAAGGTTCCGATGACAATGCCCATGATTTTTAGATGCTCCGTATAACGGCTGGTTCGGGTTCAGACAGGGATTGGGCACGCCGACTTCCGGCGCGAGGATACGCCGGAAGAGACGTGGAATGGTGTTGCCGGTCGGTCAGGCGGCTTTGCGGCGACGAGGTTTGGACCCGTTTGGCGCGCCGGGAATAGGGCGCCGCTGGCTCGGGCCGGAATCATTCGCCGCTGTCAAATCCGCGCCAAAGGCATTCCGACCGCGGATCAGGTCACGCCACTGCAGAATCATCCGGCGCATCGCAAATACGCCGGCACAGAGGATCGCAATCGAGGCGACCGCGACGATCGTCCCGGACAGGAGTCCATCTGCCTCGGGGCTGAAATAGGATTGGCTGTAAAAGGCGCCGGCCAGAATCAGCGAAACGACACTGGTCAAAGCGAGGGCCATGGTGGCGTATGTGTTTCCGGTCCAGTTCGCCAGTACAGGCTGTCTGTACTGCAGGGCCGACCAGGTAAACAGGGTAACCGCCACCGCGAAAAGCAGTGTCCCAATGACGGTAGACATAATGCAGGAAACTCCCACACAAGAAGTCAGGCGTATTTAAAACGCCAATGTATCAATATACGCTGTTTTCCACCGGTTATGAATAGGCATTGAAAAATATTTTCAGTGCGGGGGAGTGGCATATCAA
>CAXBEC010000091.1:0-8210 GCA_963974145.1 uncultured Alphaproteobacteria bacterium
GATGCCGATTTCGGCTGTCCATTGTTCCAGAAGACGGCAATTGCGGCTGCTTCCTTCGGCTCCAGGACGATCCGGTACGGTGCGCCGTTCCGATCCAGCGATATTTCCTGGGCCCCATGACTTTCCAGCCGAAACCGGTGCAGGTTCCAGGGCTGGGCCTCCAGCACAAGGCGCTGTCCCCGCCAGTCCCAGCGACCTTCCGGCGCTGTAACCGAGGGTGCCTCCAGCACGACCCGGATCGCGAAGGGGAAGCCTTCCGTCTGCATCGGCTCATGCGTGATCCGGTAGCCTTCTTCCCCGCGTGCGTCCTGCCAGCCCGCCACCAGGTCGAGCGCCAAGCCGCGCGCATAATACCAGTAACCCGAATACGCCGCCGCAACGGCGAGGCTTGCCGCTACGGCGATCAGGATGGATTTTTCGAAACGCATGATACGCGCCCAATTTTGTTCAAAAGCCGGGAATCACGGTATTTTTGCTATCCCATCGGCATGGAATTCTGTTAGGTCAGCCCCTCGCCTTTATACGCCGCGCAACGGATTCAGGGAATCATCTCGACTGATGAATGACGGCCTTCCGGAACAAGAACCGCCGAATCCCCATGAGGCGGCACAACGGGCATTACTGCATGCCATAGACGATGACCCGGAAATCTGGGTCTTCGGCTATGGATCGCTGATGTGGCGGCCGGGTTTCGACTATCTGGAACGGCGACAGGCCCGGCTGCATGGCTGGCACCGCTCCTTTTGCGTCTATTCGGAGTACTACCGGGGCACGCGGGAACAGCGCGGCCTTGTCCTCGGGCTGGATCGGGGCGGCAGTTGCCAGGGCATCGCTTTTCGCCTGCCGCCGAATGAAGCCCATGACATCCTCGATTACCTGTGGGATCGGGAGATGGTGACCTGGGTATACGAACCGCGTGTCGTCGATATCCGGCTGGACGACCGGCGGGTGCGCAGCCGCACCTTCGTCGCCAATCGCAGCCACTACCAGTATGCGGGCCGATTGCCGGATGACGAGGTCGTGTCGATGATCCGCCGCGGTGTGGGCATTACGGGGTCAAATCTCGAATATCTGCAGAACACGGTCACGCATCTCGACTCGCTGGGCATCGGCGACGGCCCCCTGCACAAGCTTTTGAAAGTCGTCGGCGAAACCGGTCAGCCGCAGCGCGAATAGGCGCAGGCGGTACAGCTGTCGCAACCTTCCTGATGGGTCAGGGTCAGCCCGCCGCATTTGGGGCACTGCCGCAGCGCCCCGCCGGTAATGGCCCCGCCGGCCGCCCCGGTTTCAGGCACCAGAAACCCGATATCGACCATATGCCGTTCGATGACGCCACCGATCGCGGCCAGCAGCGATGGCACGTATTTGCCGTCCACCCATTGCCCGCCGCGCGGATCGAACACGGCCTTGAGCTCCTCCACCACAAAGGACACGTCGCCGCCGCGGCGGAATACGGCGCTGATCATCCGGGTCAGCGCCACCGTCCAGGCATAGTGCTCCATGTTCTTCGAATTGATGAAGACCTCGAAGGGCAGGCGCCGGCCGTCACGTTCAATATCGTTGAGCGTGATGTAGATGGCATGGTCGCTTTCCGGCCAGCGCAGCTTGTAGGTCCTGCCGACCAAAGATTCAGGCCGGTCCAGCGGCTGGGTCATATAGACGACGCCTGAATCGGCGGCGACAGACGGCGCAACGGCGGCTACCGGCGCCGCGTCTTCCGACAGGCGCAGCACCGAACCGGTCACGTCATTCGGCCGGTAGGTCGTGCATCCCTTGCAGCCCATTTCATATGCCTGCAGGTACAGCGCCGCGAAGTTTTCGAACGGGGTATCAGCCGGCACATTGATCGTCTTCGAAATGGAGCTGTCGATGTATTTCTGTACGGCCGCCTGCATGACGATATGATCGCCCGGCTGGATGCTCTGCGCATCGACGAAATAGTCAGGCAGGGCCGCGTCCTCGCCGAACTGGCGGCGAAACAGGCCACAGGCATAATCCGTCACGGTCTCATCGCGATGCGACCCATCCGGCAACAGCACGCTTCGGGTGTAACTGTGGCTGAAGACCGGCTCCACGCCGGACGACACATTGTCGGCCAGCAGCGAGATCGTTCCCGTCGGCGCAATGGAGGTGACCAGGGCATTGCGGATACCGTATTTACGGATATCGTCACGAAGCCCCGGATCCAGCGCGCTGATGGTTTCACCCGCCAGATAGGGTTCCGCATCGAACAGCGGAAACGGCCCCTTTTCCTTCGCCAGCGCAACGGACGCACCATAGGCAAGCTGGCGGATCGCCGCCATCCAGCGCTCGGTCAGGCGCACGGCTTCATTACTGCCGTACCGGGCGCGGCACATGATCAGCGCATCGCCCAGCCCCGTCACCCCCAGGCCGATACGCCGTTTCGCCAGCGCTTCCTGCCGTTGCTCTTCAAGCGGGAACCCGGACACATCAATGACATTGTCCAGCATCCGCACCGCCAGCGGGACGATCCGTTCCAGTTCTCCTTCATCCAGCCGGGCATCCGCCGTGAACGGCGATTCGATCAGCCGGGCGAGATTGATCGACCCCAGGTCGCAGGCGCCATAAGGCGGCAGCGGCTGTTCGCCACAGGGGTTCGTCGCGGAAATTGCCTCGCAGTAATGCAGGTTGTTCCGGTCGTTGATCCGGTCGATGAAGACGACGCCGGGTTCGGCATAGGCATAGGTCGCCTGCATGATCCGCTCCCACAATGCGCGGGCGCGCAGCGATTTGTGCACACTGCCATCGAATCGCAGTTCCCAGGGTGCATCTTCCTTGACCGCGCGGATAAAGGCGTCGGTGACAAGCACCGAAAGGTTGAACATCCGCAGCTTGCCCGGATCGCGCTTGGCGTCGATGAAAGCCTCAATATCAGGATGGTCGCAGCGCAGTGTCGCCATCATGGCTCCGCGCCGCGTTCCCGCGCTGACGATCGTACGGCACATGGAATCCCAGACATCCATGAAACTGATCGGGCCGGAGGCGTCCGCGCCGACCCCCCGGACCGGCGCCCCCTTCGGCCGCAGGGTCGAGAAATCATATCCGATGCCGCCACCCTGCTGCATGGTCAGGGCGGCCTGCTTGAGATGCTCAAAGATGCCGGCGATGTCATCGGGAATCGTGCCCATGACGAAACAGTTGAACAGCGTGACCTGGCGGGCCGACCCGGCCCCTGCCAGAATCCGGCCCGCGGGGATGAAATGAAAGTCCGCCATTGCGCCGTGAAAGCGCCCGGCCCATTCATCCGGATTTTTCTCGTTTGTTGCCAGCGCCTTGGCGACCCGCAACAGCGTATCGTCAATTGTTTTGTCCACAGGGCTGCCGTCGACCGCTTTCAGCCGGTACTTCATATCCCAGATTTGCTGGGCGATGGCGCTGGCAGGGGTCATGTGTTGCGCTCCATTCCGGCATTGAGTGAGAGCCGATTCGACTGCCTTCTAAAATTAATGCATTATTTCATATACTTATTGTAATTTAAACGGCACCGCCAAATTAAATCCCGTCAACTGAGGATTAAACCTCAAGAACGGGCCATAACCTACTGCTGCTTTCTATAACAAATTGTTTCATATGCAATTTTTTCCGAGCATTCCGGCTTGGAAATTTCTCCACACAGTTATCCACAAGCCGTGAATTCTATGAACCGGATCGTGAGTCATTGGCGGGTTCATTCGTCATTGCCTGTTCCAGTCGCTGTGTCGCCGGTTCGATCTGCGTTTCGATCTGCTTGAGAAAGGCACGACGATCCAGTCCGGGCGGTATCGGCGGAAGAAATTCAACAATTACCACACCCGGTTTTTTAACGAAGGTCCGCCGGGGCCAGAACGACCCGGAATTCAGCGCTACCGGCACCACCGGGTATCCCGCGCCGGTATAAATCGCAGCCGCGCCGGGAAGATACGGCTTGTCTTCCCCAGGTGCCGTTCGCGTCCCTTGCGGGAAAATGACAATCGAACGGCCGGAGTCCAGTATCGCCGTTGCGTCGGCGACCAGTTTCTTCAATGCTTTCGCGCCCGCACTCCGGTCAATCCCGACCATACCGATGCGCCAGACATACCAGCCCCAGAACGGGATTCGGTATAGTTCACGCTTCAGTACATAGGCACAATCGGGAACAATCAGATTGTAGATCAACACGTCCCATGCGGACTGGTGCTTCGATGCAAATATTGCCGGGCCATCGGGTATGTTCTCGGTGCCGCGCAGTTCGTAACGAATACCCAGGATGCCCTGTATTATCGCGAGCATCATCCGAACCCACAGCCTTGCGAGGCTGGAAAACACGTGGCGCCGCAACAGCATCAGCGGCAGGTACAGGATAGCGAGGCATATGGTAACGCCATAGAAAATGACGGCAAACAGGAGAGAACGAATCATGTTACCTGATTCCGGGCGATCGGGGCCACCGGCCGGATCATTTCACGCGCCCATACCAGCAGGTACTTGTTGTATTCCCCAAACAAAAGAAGGGCTGTGCCCGGCCAGCGCCACCAGTCATTCAATCGCACATGGGATGGGAATACCGGATACGGCAGTATTGTCACCCCCGCCATTGCCGACCGGAATTCCAGCAGGCTGCGTGGCATGTGGTAACTCGCCGTAACCAGATATAAGGAACGGTAGTTTTCTCGTGCCATCCATTTTGCGGTCTCCCGTGCATTGCCTCTGGTATCGCTCGCGGCATAATCCAGCACGATACAGCAATCAAGCGCTTCGGGGGAATGCCGTGAAACCCGCAGCAGTTCGGCGACATCGACGCCCCGATACACCCCGGAAACAAACAGTTTTCGGGCCTGGCCGTCCGCCAGCAGCGCCAGCCCGGCTTCCAGCCTGAGGCTGCCCCCGGTCAGTACCGCGACACCGTCGGCCTTCGGCCGAGCCTGCGGCTTGGAACGGGGTATCGTTTGCATGAAGACGAAGAAGCCACCCACCCAAAGCGCCACCATACATATGGTAGCGAGGGCAACGAACCGGCGGCTTATGAAGCGGCGCGAAGGCATATTTCCTTCTAGAGCATCCGGCCAAGGGCACGCAACACCGTGTGTTTTGCCGTCTGCCGAACAATAAAGGCGGCGGCGAACGGCAGGCTGATCAAAATTGGCCAATGCCAGGTCTGAAACAGTGTGAGCGGCAGAAGCCCGGTATCCAGGTTGGAAGCGGCCAGTGCGAGGGCCAACAGGCTGACAATACCCGCAACGGATCCGGCCGCGCCGCCTTTCAAGCCCAGGGTCAGAGCCTGCGACTGAAACTGGCCCGCGATATATTCGTCATAGGCCCCGATCAGGTGCAGGATCTCGATGGCATCATTATGGACAGCAAGACCACTACGGGTCGCGAAGACAACTACGGAAACGGTTGTGATCCCGATCAGCGCCACCATCACAATGGCGATCAATTCCATTACCCGCAAAAACGTGACCAGGCGGTCTCGCCATAATTGGTGATCGTCGAGACCCGCGCCTGGAATTTCTGCTTCCAACCGACTTTTCAGGGCCGCGACGTCGGTATCATCCTCGTCAATCCTTACATCAATTATGCGCGGCAATGGCAGGTCCATTGTGCCGGCGGTGTCACCAAGCCAGGGTGCCAGCAATCCAGCGACATTTGCCATGGGCATCGGTTCGACAGATATAACGCCGGGTGTTTTCAGCGCCAGGCGAACCGCCTGATCCACCTGTTCATCCAGTGTCTCAGCAGAGGTATCCTCTGTGGCGACGATATGGATCGTTACGGTGCCGGTCAGACCGGCACTCCAGTTTGCCGCCAGCGCGGCGACAAGCAGGCCGCCGGCAAGGGTCATCGTCGCCAGATAGACCATGAGCCCGACAATCCAGGGTAGGATACGCACGGCCGGATCGTTCGATAACGGCAGGTCAATATGACTTGCAGGCATATCAGCTATCAACCCTGCGGACTTCCACGCCGCCCTGGCTCAGATGAATCTGGTCATGCTTGAACCTGTCAATCAGGGACTGATTGTGAGTGGCGACAATAACCGTCGTGCCCATCCGGTTCAGTTCTTCGAACAGATAGAGCAGCCGGACCGCAATGACATCGTCGACATTTCCCGTCGGTTCGTCCGCGAGCAACAGGCTTGGCCGGGCAATTACCGCCCGGGCGATAGCAACCCGCTGCTGTTCGCCGCCGGATAATGTGGTCGGCAGGGATCCGACATGGTCCTCAAGGCCTACCCAGGTCAGCAGTTCGGTTACATGCGTTTTAATCTGATCTTCTTTGGCGCCGGCAATCCGCAGCGGCAACGCGACATTGTCAAAAACTGACTGGTGCTCAAGAAGCCTGAAATCCTGATAGATCACACCGATCCGCCGGCGCATTTTGGACCGCGCCTGACGCTGAATCGTTGTAACGTCCTGACCAAACAGGGACACCACGCCCCGGCTGGGACGGTAGGCCAGATACATCAGGCGCAACAGGGATGATTTACCCGCGCCGCTTGGCCCGGTCAGGAAATGGAACGATGCCGGCGCAAGCGAGAAGGAAATATCCCTCAAAACTTCCGGGCCAGCGCCATACCGCATTCCAACATTTTCGAATCGCACCACGCCGCTACACCACTCGCCCCGTATTTATCAGGTGAAGAGTCCTGTCCCGGCGCGATGTTACACCGACAAGATCGCAATGCCCACAATGGCATAGATCATACCCTTCGGCAAAGCATTGGCCCTGCCTTGCCATGTTACAACGGGCTCCCTATAAAGATTCAAAGTCAATAGGCTGTTCGCCCGCATGATCATCACCTGTCCTAACTGCGCAGCGCGCTTCAATCTCAAGGACGAGCTCCTCGGCGATAAGGGGCGCAATGTCAAATGCGCCAAATGTGCCCATCGCTGGTTCGCCGAAAAGCCAGCAGATGTGACGAAGCCCGCGGCACCGAAGCCCGAACCGGCACCGACGCCGCCACCCCCGCCGCCGCCTGCACCGCCCCCCCCTCCTCCCGCACCGCCGGCGCCACCGGCACCACCGGCGCCGGAAAGAACGCCACCACCTGTTGAACCTCAACAGGATGAACCAACCGAAGACGAATCGGACGACGACGATGCCTACCAACGGCCGCCGCCAATTCCGTCTGAGGAAGAAATTGCCCGCTTCCAGTCACGCCCGGCCAAGTCCCGCTCCCTGTTACCATGGTGGATCGCGCTGTTTGTCACGATCGTCGTTCTGGTGGGCAGCAGTATTTATTACAGCAAGGCCATTGTGTCTGCCTACCCGGCCGCCAACAAGCTGTTCAGCCTGATCGGGCTGCCGGTCAATACACTCGGCTACGGACTGGAAATTGCGAAACCAACAACATCCCAACGCGATGAAGGCAATGACCGGATCATTATCGTCACCGGGGAAATCAACAACACAACGGACCGCGTGGTCGACATTCCGCTGTTACGTGGCGAATTAAAGAACTCTCAGGGTAAAACGCTGTTCATCTGGTCTTTCAAGGCAAAAGAGCCCCGGGTGCTCGCCGGTGAAAAGAACATCTACGAAACCGAGATAAAGAACCCGCCACCGGGCGCAACGGAATTGAACATTTCCTTCACCCGTGAGGAAGAGATTGCCGCCGAGCGGGAAAGAGCGCGCGAAGCCGCCAGCAAGGCCAGCGAGCAGCACTGAGATCGATACCGGCCGATGGTTCAGAACTGTTTGAGCAGCCGGTCGATGTAATCGCGTTCGATTTGCGGACGTTCCCGTTCTGAGGACCGTTTGCGCAATTCATCCCGAATTTCCCGAGACCGCTGCAGGTCGCTTTTGTCCGGAATCGCGACCTTATCCGAACTGGTGCCCTGCGCACCTTCGTTATGATCCCGGCCGAACGGGTCACGATTATGGGATTGTTGCGTTCCCGGCATCTGGCCACGCCCTCCGGGCCGCGCGCCCATCTGCTGCTGCATTTGCTGCATCTGTTGCATCGCCTGCTGCGTCGCCTGCTGGAGCGCATCCAGCGCCTGGCTCTGTGGGTCAACAGCTTCGCCAGGCTGCCCCTGTCTCAGCGCGTCTGTTGAGCGCCGCATCGCCTGCTCCGCCCGCCCGAATGCCTGGGGCACATCGCCTGTCATCTCGGCATATCGCTGCATGACATTTCCAAGCTGACGCCGTAACGCTTCCTGGAGAACGGCACTCGCAGCGGATTGCCCCGGGTTTTGGCCCGCCTGGGGCTGGCCACCCTGATTTTGCTG
>CAXBEC010000092.1:0-8201 GCA_963974145.1 uncultured Alphaproteobacteria bacterium
CCAGGAGAATGGCGTGACGTCGATACTCCTGGAGGTACAATCCGCGATGCGTTTGGGCGCCGGTGGTATCCGGATCAACTGCGCGGGCCGGCTTGGCGGCGCGGAAATCGCACGGACCGAATGGTATCGCGAAGGCCGCGTGCCGCTGCATACGCTGCGTGCGGATATTGACTACGGAACGGCGCGTGCCGAAACGTCTTACGGTACCTGCGGAATCAAGGTCTGGGTCTTTAAGGGAGAAATCCTGGCGCATGATCCGATGGCGCAGGATAAACGCTCGCAGGAACAACAGGTTGGCCGTTAGGTCGACTTTGCTGAGGTAGGTTAGAAATGCTGCAACCAAAACGCACCAAATTCCGGAAACAACGGAAGGGCCGTCTGCACGGCATGGCCAAGGGAGGGACCGATCTGAATTTCGGGACCTTCGGGATGAAGGCGGTTACGCCGGGCCGGATCACGGCTCGCCAGATCGAAGCGGCGCGGCGCGCGATTACGCGGGCGATGAAGCGTGCCGGCAAAGTCTGGATCCGGATTTTTCCGGACGTGCCGGTCACGGGCAAGCCTGCCGAAGTCCGCATGGGCAAGGGCAAGGGTTCGCCGGAATATTGGATGTGCCGGGTGAAGCCGGGCAGGATCATGTTCGAACTGGATGGCGTCGAAGAGGAAGTTGCACGTGAGGCCTTTGCACTGGCCAACGCGAAGCTGCCAATTCAGACCCGCTTTATCCAGCGGACGCACTAGGTTCGGATCGAAGGAAGAATTAGCGATGAAGGTCGAAGATCTGCGTCAGAAAACCGAGGATGAGCTGAATCAGCAAGTCCTTGATCTCAAGAAAGAAGCGTTCAACCTCCGTTTTCGGCGGGCGAGCGGACAGCTTGAGAACACATCGATGGTACGCCAGGTGCGGCGCGATATCGCGCGGATCAAGACGGTCCTGCACGAACGCCGCGCGTCGGCCTGAAGGAGAAGTAGGAATGCCCAGGCGAGTTTTGCAAGGGAAAGTGGTTTCCGACGCACCGGACAAAACCATCGTGGTTTTGGTCGAACGCCGCGTCATGCATCCGCTTTACAAGAAGTTTGTGCGGAAATCGAAGAAGTACCATGCGCATGATGAAAACAATGCGTTCAAGGTCGGCGATCTGGTGCGTATCCAGGAATGCCGTCCGATTTCCAAGTTGAAAAGCTGGGAAGTGGTGGCTGATGCCGCCGCGCCCGCAGCGTCAGCGTAAGGAGCCCGCAATATGATTCAGATGCAATCGAATCTTGATGTTGCGGATAACTCCGGTGCGCGTCGTGTGCAGTGCATCAAGGTTCTGGGCGGTTCCAAACGGCGTACGGCCGGCGTAGGCGACATCATCGTTGTTTCGGTGAAGGAAGCCATTCCGCGCGGTCGTGTGAAGAAGGGCGATATCCACAAGGCGGTTATCGTTCGTACGGCAAAGGAAATTCGCCGTGACGACGGGACATCCATCCGGTTCGACCGGAATGCGGCGGTACTTATCAATCCGCAGGGTGAACCGATCGGGACACGCATTTTCGGACCGGTGACGCGCGAATTGCGTGGCCGGCAGTTTATGAAAATCATTTCGCTGGCGCCGGAAGTTATCTAGGGCACGTGGCGGATCATTCTGAGTTAGAGGGCGGTTATGGCGGCCAAGTATAAAAAAGGCGATACGGTCATGGTGATGACGGGTCGCGACAAGGGAAAGAAGGGCGAGATCATTCGCGTCCTGCCCGAAAAATCGCGGGTCTATGTGCAGGGCGTGAATGTCGTGAAGCGGCATACAAAGCCGACACAGACCGCAGCGGGCGGGATCGTGGAGAAGGAAGCTTCGATCCACATGTCAAACCTCGCCCATATCGATCCGAAGACGGATGAGCCGACGCGGATCGGGTTCAAGTTCATGGAAGATAAGACCAAAGTGCGGTACGCAAAGCGCTCTGGCGAAATTATTGACCGCTAACTGGAGGCGGTGACGGTATGAACGACACGGCAACATATACACCACGCTTGAAAAAGCTGTATGACGACGAAATCCGCAAATCGCTCAGCGATCAGTTCGGATACACCAATGTGATGCGTATTCCGCGACTGGAGAAAATTGTCGTGAATATGGGCGTTGGTGAGGCGGCCAGTGATTCCAAAAAGATCAATGGCGCGGTCGCGGACATGATGCGCATTACCGGTCAGAAGCCGGTGGTGACCAAGGCCAAGATTTCCATCGCGGTTTTCAAACTGCGCGAGGGGATGTCGGTTGGGTGCAAGGTGACGCTTCGGCGGGCGCGGATGTACGAATTCCTGGATCGCCTGGTGAACGTGGCATTGCCGCGGGTCCGGGATTTCCGGGGATTGTCGAACCGTAGTTTCGATGGTGCGGGTAATTATTCCATGGGCCTGAAGGAACAGATCATTTTCCCGGAAATCGAATACGACCAGGTCGATGCGATCCGGGGAATGGATATTGCGATGTGCACAACGGCGGAAACCGATGCCGAGGCGCTCGCGCTTCTCACGGCTTTCAACATGCCGTTCACGAAATAAGCGGGAAACCGGAGAGAATTGCGATATGGCGAAGAAAAGCGCAGTTGAGAAGAACAATAAGCGTGCAGCGCTGGTTAAGCGCTACGCGGCCAAGCGTGCGCGGTTGCGTGCGATTGCAAACGATCAGTCCCTGCCGCAGGAAGAACGTTTTGCGGCGCGGTTGAAACTGACGGAAATGCCGCGTGACACGTCGCCGGTGCGTCTGCGGAACCGTTGCCTTCTTTCAGGCCGGCCACGTGGCGTGTACCGGAAATTCAAACTATCCCGCATCGCGCTCCGGGACCTTGCGTCCGTGGGTATGATCCCCGGCATGGTAAAGTCGAGCTGGTAGGAGAAGACTCAGTATGACTATGACCGATCCACTGGGTGATATGCTCACCCGGATTCGCAACGGACAGAGAGTCGGCAAGACGACCGTCATCTGCCCGGCGTCGCAGCAGCGCGCCAATGTGCTCGACGCGCTTCAGCGCGAAGGGTATATCCGCGGCTTCAGCTGGAGCGAAATTGACAAGGGCATCAAGGAAATCACCATCGAGCTGAAATACAGCAATGGTGACCCTGTTATCCGGGAGATTTCCCGGGTTTCGAAACCCGGTCGTCGCGTCTATTCCAAGATCAAGGACCTGCCGCGTGAATATAACGGCCTGGGTGTCTCGATCCTGTCGACGCCGCGGGGTGTGTTGTCCGATGCGGAAGCACGCGAAGCCAATGTCGGCGGCGAAGTGCTCTGCAAGGTATTCTAGGAGAACGAACGATGTCTCGCGTTGGACTAAATCCCGTAACGATCCCAAGTGGTGTGGAAGTCAGGATCGCCAATGATGTGCTGACCGCCAAAGGCAAGCTCGGCGAGCAGACTGTCGCGCTTGGCGATACGGTGAGCGTGACGGTTGAAGATAACGAGGTCCGCGTAAAGCCGGTTGAGGACAGCAAGTTCGGCCGCTCTATGTGGGGTACCACGCGCAGTCTGGTGCAGAATGCCGTTACCGGCGTTTCAGAGGGTTTCACCCGACGTCTCGTGATCAACGGTGTCGGCTATCGCGCACAGGTGCAGGGGACGACGCTGAATCTGCAACTCGGCTACAGCCACGACATCAATTACCCGATGCCGGAAGGTATCAAGGTTGCGCTGGAAGGCGATCGCGGCGGTATCATCGCGATCAGCGGCGCCAGCAAGCAGCGTGTCGGCCAGGTGGCAAGTGAAATCCGGGCGTTCCGGAAGCCCGAACCCTATAAGGGAAAAGGCGTCCGTTACGATGACGAATATGTCGTCCGCAAGGAAGGCAAGAAGAAGTAAGGGTTACGGTGATGTTGAATTCACGACAGCTATTTGAACGACGCAAGAAGCGGAACCGTTACAAGTTGCGCAAACTGGGCAAGGGTCGCCCGCGTTTGTCGGTGTTCCGTTCCGGCAAGCATATCTATGCCCAGTTGATCGATGATCTCGGCGGCAAGACGCTTGCTGCTGCGTCGTCGCTGGAAAAGACAATGTCGGAAAAACTGAAAACCGGCGCCGATACGGACGCGGCGGCGGAAGTTGGCCGGCTGATTGCGTCCCGTGCCAAGGATGCGGGTGTTGACGCCGTGATCTTTGATCGTGGCGGTTACCGTTATCATGGCCGGGTGAAAGCGTTGGCCGAAGCCGCCCGGGAAACCGGACTGAATTTTTAGGTAAAAGGGCGAAGCGATGGCTCAGAATACAAGAAACCCCCGCGAGCAGCGAGGTCGTGGTCGGCGTCGTGACAATGCGCCGCGCGAAGAATCCGAGATCCAGGAAAAGCTGGTTCATATCAACCGCGTCGCCAAGGTCGTGAAGGGTGGTCGCCGGTTCGGTTTTGCCGCGCTCGTGATCGTCGGCGACGGCAAAGGCCGGGTTGGCCACGGTTCGGGTAAGGCGCGTGAAGTGCCGGAAGCGATCCGCAAGGCGACGGAAAGCGCGAAGCGCACCCTGCGTCGGATTCCGCTGCGCGAAGGGCGCACGCTGCATCATGACGTGTCGGGTAATTTTGGCGCGGGCCATGTTGTCCTGCGTTCGGCCCCGGCCGGTACGGGCATCATCGCCGGTGGGCCGATGCGCGCCGTGTTCGAAATGCTGGGCGTTTCCGACGTGGTGGCGAAGTCGATTGGCACGTCCAATCCGCATAACATGATCAAGGCGACATTCGCCGCGCTCGATCATTGTGCCTCGCCGCGTCAGATTGCCGCCAAGCGTGGCAAGAAGGTTGGTGATATCGTTGGCCGCCGTGGCGCCGGCGAAGAGGTTCGGGAGGGTGTCGATGGCTGATTCGAAGAAAGCTACGCTTCAAGTAACACAGATCGCCAGTCCGATCCGTCGCCGTGGCGATCAGCGGGCAACTCTGGTCGGCCTGGGCCTGAACAAGATGCACAAGACTCGTGAACTGGAGGATACGCCTTCGGTCCGCGGGATGATCGACAAGATCAAGCATCTGGTTCGCGTCGAAGACGCCGGTTGAACTTTTCCAGTTTGAGGTAGACAGTTATGAAACTCAATGAACTCGCGGATAACGCAGGTGCGCGTAAAAACCGCAAGCGGGTCGGCCGTGGTACAGGTTCCGGCACCGGCAAGACCGCGGGCCGTGGCGTAAAAGGTCAGAAATCCCGCAGTGGCGTCGCCATCAAGGGATTTGAAGGCGGTCAGATGCCGATTTACCGGCGCCTGCCGAAGCGGGGCTTCACCAACCTGTTTCGCAAGAAATTCGTGGAAGTCACGACCGGTCGGCTGCAGCTGGCGATCGACGCCGGCAAGGTGGATCCGTCTGCAGAAATCACGGTTGCAACACTCGTCGAAGCCGGCGTTGTGCGCCGTGCGAAGGACGGTATTCGTTTACTTGTAAACGGCGACCTCAAAGCCAAAGTAACCATTACGGTAGCCGGGGCCTCCAAGGGGGCGGTTGCCATGGTTGAAAAGAGCGGCGGATCGGTGACCGTCGTTAATCCGAAGCCTGCGGCCGAAGATACACCGGACGCATAGCGGGTAAGGCGGGACGTTCAGGGCATGGCATCGGCAGCCGAACAATTAGCATCGACTTTCAATTTCGGCGCGTTCTCCAAAGCGACCGAATTGAAGAAGCGCCTGTGGTTTACCCTGGGCGCGCTGATCGTCTATCGACTCGGTACCTATATTCCGCTGCCCGGGATCGATTCCGTTGCCCTGGCGGCAACCTTCAATCAGCATCGCGGCGGCATGCTGGACATGTTCAACATGTTTTCTGGCGGCGCGCTGGAGCGGATGACGATATTCGCGTTGAATATCATGCCGTATATTTCGGCATCGATCATCATGCAGCTGATGACGGCGGTTTCGCCAAAGCTGGAAGCGCTGAAGAAAGAAGGCGAATCCGGCCGCAAGAAGATCAACCAGTATACGCGTTACGGCACGGTTCTGCTGGCGACGGTACAGGGTTTCGGCATCGCGTCGGGGCTTGAAGCCGCGTCAGGATCGGTTGTCGTCGATCCGGGTTATTTCTTCCGGGCGACCACGGTCATCAGCCTCGTTGGCGGCACGGTTTTCCTGATGTGGCTCGGCGAACAGATTACCCAGCGCGGCGTCGGCAACGGTATTTCGCTGATTATTTTCTCCGGCATCGTGGCAAACCTGCCGGTGGCCCTGGTGGGTACGCTTGAACTGGGCCGGACCGGCGCCTTGTCGACGATCTTCATTATCTTCCTGCTGTTCAAGATGTTCGGCGGCGAGTCGTCGCACCTTCCGCTCAAACTGAACACCGCGGGTGTTATTCCGCCGATTTTCGCCAGTTCGATCCTGTTCATGCCGGCGACGATTGTCGGGTTCAGCGGCGGCGAGGGTGCCGAGTGGCTGAATACGCTGGTAACCTGGATCAGCCCCGGTCAACCGCTGTATCTGATCATCTACGTGGCGATGATCGTGTTCTTCGCGTTCTTCTATACCGCGATCGTGTTCAATCCTGGTGATACGGCGGATAACCTGAAGAAATACGGCGGGTTCATTCCCGGTATCCGCCCCGGCAAGAATACCTCCGATTACCTGGATTTTGTTCTGACACGTTTGACATTCGTTGGCGCCGCTTACCTGTCGCTTGTCTGTATCCTGCCGGAAATCCTGCGCTCGCAATATGCCGTGCCGTTCTATTTCGGCGGTACCAGCCTGCTGATCGTCGTTTCGGTCACGATGGATACCGTCGCGCAGATTCATTCTCACATGCTGGCGCACCAGTATGAAGGCCTGATCAAGAAGTCCAAGTTGCGGGGTCGCCGCCGGTGATTCTTATCCTTATTGGACCGCCCGGCGCCGGCAAGGGGACGCAGGCCAGGGTTATTGAAGAGACCTACGGTATTGTGCAGTTGTCGACTGGTGCGTTGCTGCGTGCGGCGATTGATTCCGGCAGCGAACTTGGCCGGAAGGCCAAGAAGGTGGTCGAAAACGGCGAATTGATGCCGGATGACGTGATGGTTTCGATCGTATCCGACCGTATCGAGGATCCGGACTGCAAGAAGGGCTTTATTCTGGACGGTTTCCCCCGGACGGTTGCGCAGGCGGAAGCGCTGGACGTGATGCTGGCGGGTAAAGGGTTGAAGCTGGACCATGTGATCGAGATCGCCATTGACGATGATCTGCTCGTGGATCGTTTGACCGGCCGCTTCGAATGCGCCAACTGTGGCGAAGGGTATAACGACAAGTTCAAGACGACGGCCGTGGACGGCGTATGCGACAAATGTGGCGGAACGGAATTTATCCGGCGCGCCGACGATAACGAGGAAAAAATCAGGACCAGGCTGGGGGTCTACCACGAACAGACCCGGCCGATCCTGCCCTATTACAGGGAACGCGGCATTTTGGAGAGCGTTGACGGGGCCAAAGACCTGGATGACGTGACACAGCAACTGAAAGGGATGCTCGAATAGGCAGCATGATTGACAGTTCATCGCTTTGAAATATAATCGCCCCCCTTCATTCGGGTGTGGTATATGGCGGTGGCTGCTGGTTGCAGGTCGATGAGGCAGTCTCTTGAAACGAAGGAGTATGGAGCGTGGCGCGCATATCTGGCGTGAACATTCCGACGCAGAAGCCGATCAGTATTTCACTGACGTATATTCATGGCATCGGTCGCACGAAGGCGGTTGAGATTTGCGCGAAGTGCAATATCCCCGCGGAACGGCGGGTCCAGGAGCTTACGGACCAGGAAGTGATGAGCATCCGCGAAGTGATCGATGCCGATCATATCGTGGAAGGCGACCTGCGCCGTGAGAAGGCCATGAATATCAAGCGATTGATGGATCTTGGCTGTTACAAGGGCCTTCGGCACCGTAAGGGTTTGCCGGTACATGGCCAGCGTACGCATACCAATGCGCGGACCCGCAAGGGACCGGCGCGGGCGATCGCGGGCAAGAAAAAAGCGTAATTATAGGGACGATATCCGATGGCCAAGGCCGCAACAACGCGCGTTCGGCGCGCTGAACGAAAGAATATTACGTCTGGCGTCGCGCATGTGAACGCGACGTACAATAATACGATGGTGACGATTACCGACGTTCAGGGCAACGCGATTTCGTGGTCCTCGGCCGGTAGCCAGGGTTTCAAGGGCAGCCGCAAGTCGACGCCGTATGCGGCGCAGATGGCGTCCGAAGAGGCCGCGCGCAAGGCCCAGGAACATGGCGTGAAGAC
>CAXBEC010000093.1:0-8135 GCA_963974145.1 uncultured Alphaproteobacteria bacterium
AAGCCGGTGAAGACGCCGGTAAGACTTTAGGCAGGTCCCTCAGGCGCCAGATACGGGCGCCTGAGGGTGACTAGGTCTAATTGTAACTGCGGCTCATCCCTTCCGACGGGTCAGCCTGTGGGCCGTAGGGAACGATCGGGTAGCGCAGGCCGACCTTGGACAGCCCTTCCAGCCCCTCGATCCCGCGGACAAACTCGTCGGGCGGCATGGCGATCAGCAGCTCGTCATCGGCGACTCCGCCGTATCGGCGCTCGGCAAAGCAGGGGATGGAGATGCTGGTTTCCTTCGTCGCCAGTGCCCGGCCCCACGAATCGGAGCACGCGCTTTCGCCCGTAATCGTCATGTCGTAGCGTTTGTAGCGTTTCCACTGCAACCCGTTGACGAACAGGATGATCTGTCCCGGTGTGCCGTAAAACAGCACGATGTCCGGATTGTCGATCCGCCCGGTCCGCAGTGGGGAGACGACTGTCCCCATGAATTTGCCGGTTGGGACACGGGTCATTTGCAACTGATGCTGGTGTGCGGCTTCCCGATTCTCGAACCATACGCCATCCATATGCTCCCCGGACAGGCAGGCTTCGACCGGCTGGTCGATCCCCATGACACCACCGCAGTTGGAGCCTGGCCGGACGTTATCAGCGCCGATTCCCAGCGTGAAACCGGCCATACGGGCCTGTGTGACCAACTGACAGGTGGTGTGTCGCCGTCCCTCCGTGGGCCATCGCAAGCCGGGTACTTTCTCCATATCTTCCCGGCTTGTATACTGTTTCATGGCAATCGGCAGCGTTCGGATCTTGAGCAGTTCCAGAAGCTTCCCGGCAAGCGTTTTGAGTGTCGCGCCATCGACATTGGTATCGGTCATTATTTCTCTCCCTCAGGGACATTGGTCCATTGTCAGGTTAGCACGGAATTGCCGCATTGTTACGAGGGGCTGAAATACATCCAGAGATTGTGTCTCCGCCCTCGGGCTTGTTCGGAGCGTTTTCAGGCAGTATGACTGTTTACCATACCATGATAGTACGAGTGGTGGGCGGTTCGATACGGTATGCGAGGGACGGCGCAATAAACGTGAGTAACAGGAAATACCGCATGGCTTTTTCCGGACAGGGAAAGGCCGTGGTGTATGGCGTGCACAGCAGGGCGGATAGTCGGCGTTCCATTAGTGCTGGCGGGATACTGAAGGATGGTACGGGTGTATAGCCCGATGGAAACGACAGATCGCCGGTTCCGGGAGGCGATGGAAAACGCCGTACAGGGTTTTCTGGTCCATCAGGATTTCAAACCGGTCTTCGTCAACCAGGCATTTGCGGAACTGTTCGGATATTCTGACCCTGCGGCGATCATGGCCAAGGAATCAGTCCTGGAACTATACGCGCCGGATGAACGCGAACGTTTGCGTGCTTTTCGTGATGCCAGATTGCAGGGAAAGCCCGCGCCCACGTCATATGAATATCAGGGGCTGCGCGCCGACGGGACACTGGTCTGGCTGGAAAATTTTGTGCGAATTGTCGACTGGGGTGGTAAAGCAGCCTTTTTCAATTCTGCAACGGATATTTCCGACCGGAAGCGAACCGAAGCATTGTTGCGTGAAAGCGAGCGGCGGTTCCGGGATTATGCCGAATCGGCGACCGACTGGTTGTGGGAAATGGATGAGAACCTGTGCTGGACCTATTTTTCCGGCCGATTCGAGGACGCGACCGGCCATCCACCTTCCCGGTTCATTGGCAAGTCCCGTCGCGAATTCATTGAGAAAGGCGATGCTGTCTATGGTCCGATGACGACCCGCGAGGATTGGGAAAGGCACCTGAGAGATCTGGATGCGCATCGCCCGTTCCGTAATTTTTTGCATCCCCGGATACTGCCCGACGGGCAGGTACGCTATGTATCGATCAGCGGGAAACCGGTTTGGGACGAGGACGGCGTTTTCAAGGGGTATCGCGGGACCGGCGCCAATGTGACTGACCAGGTAACCGCCGAACTGGCATTGCGACAGCGCGAAGTGGAATTGCGACTTCACCGTGACCAGGCCCAGGAGGCAAATCTTGCGAAGTCAAAATTCCTCGCGAATGTCGGTCACGAATTGCGGACGCCGCTGAACGCGATCATCGGGTTTTCCGGCATTATGAGCCAGGCACTGCTGGACAAGCAGAATCCGGAACGCTATCGGGAATATGCCCGGAATATTCATGAAAGCGCCGAGCAACTTCTGAAACTCATTACCGACATCATGGATATCACGACACTCCAGGCGGGCGAACGCCCGCATGCGAACGAGTGTTTCCCGTTCGCGGAAATAGTTGAAGAGTGTTTTCAGGTGACCCGGCAACTCGGGCAGAACCGGAATATTGCACTGGTGCGGGATATTCCGGAGGGGCTGCCGGCCCTGTCTGCGGACCGGAAAGGCATACAGCGTATTTTGCTGAACCTGTTATCCAACGCGATACGGTTCACAGCTGACGGTGGTCAGGTGACGGTTTCGGTGCGGCTGGTCGATGACTGGTTTGAAATTGCCGTCACGGATAACGGCGTCGGGATATCACCGGAAGACCTGCCCAAACTCACCGACCCGTTCGAGCGCGGACGGCGCGACCCGTACCGAAGCGAAGAAGGTACCGGCCTTGGCCTGACCATTGTACAGTCGCTGGTTGAGATGCATGGCGGCACGCTCAAGATCGAAAGCGAATTGGGCAAGGGAACACGGGTCAGCTTCAATCTGCCCTCGACAACCGAATGAATCGCGGATGAATCAGCCATGCAGCGCTGATTTGGCCAGCATGACATGGATTCCCTTGTGTACGTTCACGGTCTGGCTCACATGCAGATCCGCTGCGAGGCTGCAAAGCATATAGGCTTCCTCGCGCGACAGATTGGCCTTTTCCTGAATAAGGACGATCATTTCGCGCAGCGCCTGTTTTGCGGCAGCGTCGAGCGATGGGTCGATACCGGTCGTGAGATAATGGGTTTCGGTTTCGGCCCGCGGCATGGTGATCGAACCGGCTTTGTGCACGATCAGTTGAAAGGTGCCTGACAGGCAGGTTTCGATGGCGGTGCCGTCAACTTCCCCGTCGCCCTGCACGGCGTGACCGTCACCGGCGGAAAACAGGGCGCCGTCGTTGAAGACCGGCAGGAAGAGCGTCGTTCCCGCGCCGAGCGCCTTAATATCCAGGTTACCACCATGGGCGCGGGGAATGATGGACGTGATGCGTCCCCATTCGGGCGGCGGCGCGACGCCCATGACCCCGAAGAACGGGCTGAGCGGCAGGTCTACGCCCCAGGGCATGCGTCCGGTCATGCGTGCTTTGTCGAGCGGGATATGCACCAGCGTCGTCGCCGGGAAATCCTCCGGCAGGGTGCCCGACAGCGGACGGATGCGGTTCCAGCCCCAGTTCTGCCGCAATGATACGTCGAGGATTTTCACTTCCAGCATATCGCCCGGCTTCGCCCCCTGCACGGCCACCGGCCCGGTCATGATATGGCCGGCCTGCGCGGCAGCGACCTTCTGGTGGATGACGGGGTGTTCGGGCAGGATTTCAAACCCGTCAGGCGGCATGATGTCGGGCCCACCGGAGACCGTGTGCAGTGTGACCGTATCGCCGGACCGGATTTCCAGCACCGGCGGCAGTGCTGCATCGAAAACGCCCCAGTGAACGGTTTCCGGGCTGGCGTCGATCACATGCTTTGTGGGCATCACGTGTCCTTTCCAATTATGACAGGTCAATCCGGTAGAATGCGGCGGCGTTTTTCGAGAACAGTTTTTCCTGATCCTCGCGGGAAAACCCGGCGACGATCGTCTTGAAGGAATCGTAAATCAGGTCATAGCTGGCGCGCAGGCCGTCGACCGGATAGTTGCTGGCGAACATGCAGCGGTCGATACCGAACATGTCGATGGTTTCCAGCACGATGGGCCGGTTGTCTTCCAGCAGCCAGGGTCCGTCCAGCAGGCACAGGCAGGATATTTTCGTCACCACATTTGGACAGGCGGCCAGCGCATGCATTCCCTTGCGCCACATGTCCAGGCCCGCCGGGCTGCGGTCCCAGGGGAATCCGGTATGGTTCAGGTTGATCCGCGTGCCGGGAAAGCTGCGGGCAACCTCCGCCGCTTCCTCCAGGTGCCAGGTCGGGACGCGCAGGTCCCAGGACAGGCCGTATTTTTCCAGCAAGGTGAAGCCTTCCAGCCATCGGGTATCCTGCATCGTGCCCGGCGCGCCGGGTGTCATGGTCTCTTTTGAGGATGCGGTAACCGGTTTCGAGCGAATGCCGCGCATCAGGGGAATGGCCGCCTGCTTGGCCACGATTTCCTCGCTGTTGTCCCGGTCGAGCCATGCATGTCCGACGATGGCGTTGGGAAAGCCGTATTGCGTGTTCATCTCCATAATCCATTCGCTTTCCTGGACCTGGAAATCGCGATGACATTCCGCCTCGCAATGCACCGTGCCGATCACATTGTGCTTCGCTGAATCCTTCCGATAATCCTCCGGCAGGTAATTTCGACGGATCGGCGTATTGTCGCCCAGGAAAAAATCAGTCCGCGGCGGTCCGGAAAGCGACGGGTAGTTCAGGTGGTCAAGATCCCAGAGGTGATGATGCGCATCGATGATGGCGATATCGTCCTGTCGGCTCATGCGACCACCACCTTTGCCGTCGGGCCGGTGAAGGCGGTTATCTCCGGTACCGCGTCGTCGAAGCGTTCCACCTCGACCAATGTGCTGTGCGCGATCGGGCCCTGACCGAGTTTCGACGTGCCCTTGTCCAGGGTCAGCATGTTCGGGTTGCCATGCTTGTCGAGCGAGCCGATCCGCCCGGGCTCAACCGGGTCGTACCAGGCGCCGGTCGAGAGGCGGATGACGCCCGGCATCACGGCGTCGCTGATGACCGCGCCGGCCAGAGTGTCGCCGCGGTCGTTGAAGATGCGGACCACGTCGCCAGGTTTAATGCCTCTGGCGTCGGCATCGGCCGGGTTAAGCGCGACAGGCTCACGGCCGTTAATCTTGGATGCAACGCTGACCGACCCGCAATCCATCTGCGCGTGCAGGCGGGTAGAGGGCTGGTTGGACATCAGGTGAAGCGGGTGGCGGTCAGCCGCCGGTGCGCCGAGCCATTCGACAGGTTCGAGCCAGACGGGATGCCCCGGGCAGTCGTCATATCCGAAGCCATGGATGGTTTCGGAAAAAATCTCGATCAGGCCGGATGGCGTCAGCAACGGGTTCGCCACCGGGTCGTTGCGGAATTCCTCGTAAATGTTATGTGGTTTTGCCGGTTCTGCTGTTTCGACACAGCCTTGCGCCCAGAAGGTTTCGAAGTCAGGCATTTCGACCTGGCTTTGTGCCGCCTGCTGCCGCGAAACATCATAAAGGTGTCGCAGCCAGCCCATCTCGTCGCGGTCTTCCGTAAAGGCGGATCGAAAGCCGAGACGTTCCGCAAGATCGGTGAAAATATCAAAATCGTGACGCGCATTGCCGACGGGTTCCACCGCTTGCTCCATCGCCATGATGAAGCGGTCGCGCGAGCTGGCGCCGATATCGTTGCGTTCAAGTGTCGTCGTTGCGGGCAGGACAATGTCCGCATGGCGGGCGGTGGCGGTCCACCAGGGTTCGTGCACGATGATCGTTTCGGGTTTGCGCCAGCCTTCGATCAGCCGGTTGATGTCCTGATGGTGATGGAACGGATTGCCGCCGCACCAGTAGATCAGCTTCGTGTCGGGATAGGTTCGCCGTTTCCCGTTGAAATCGTATTCGCCGCCGGGATTGAGCAGCAGGTCTGCAATCCGGGCGACGGGGATGAAGCTGCCGGTCGGGTTGGCGCCGGCGGTCATGGCGGGAACCGCGAGCGGGATCACAGGGTTTCCCTGTCCCTGCATGCTGCCATAGCCGAAACCGAAACCGCCGCCCGGCAGGCCGACCTGACCCAGCATCGCAGCCAGTGTTGCGGTCATCCAGAAGGTCTGTTCGCCATGATCGCCACGCTGCAGCGAATAGCTGGTGCCGATCATCGTGCGCTTCGCCGCCATTTTCCGGGCCAGCGTGCGGATCGTGTCCGCATCTATGCCGGTGATGGGCGCTGCCCAGTCGGCGCTTTTCGGCGTTCCGTCGGATTCCCCGGTCAGGTAGGGCTGGAATTTTTCGAAACCGACGCAATTCCGTTCCAGGAAGGCGGGGTCGTGCAAGCCTTCGCTGTACAGCGTGTGCGCCAGTCCCAGCATCAGGGCGACATCCGTATTCGGGCGGGGCGCCAGCCATTGCGACCGGACGAAATCCGGCGTGTCGTCCCGCAACGGCGATACGGAGACAACCTCAACGCCGGCGTCCTTCAACTGGTGCAGCCAGTACGCTGTGGAATGCTGGCCGGCGCCGCCCGGTTCAACCTGTGTGTTCTTGGTACCGATACCGCCAAATGCGACAAAAAGACCGGTATTTTGCGCGATGGAGCGCCATGAGGTGACGTTGCGCAGCCCCTGTATGTCACCCAGGATATGCGGCAGGATCGCCAGTCCCGCGGCGATGGAATAGCTGTGAACCTGTGCGGTAAACCCGCCATGGCAATTCAGGAAGCGCTGCAACTGGGTCTTGGCATGGTGGAACCGGCCGGCGCTCGACCAGCCGTATGAGCCACCGAAAATCGCCGAATTGCCATGCTCGGCCTTTACCCGCTCCAGCTCCGTGGTGACAAGCGCCAGTGCCGTATCCCAGGAAACCGGGACGAAAGGTTCGCCGCCCCGTCCCGCGCCGCCACCGGCGGGGCCGTTCTCCAGCCAGCCTTTTCGAACCATGGGCTCCGCGACCCTGCATTCGTGATAGAGCGCGGACGGTACCGCATCCAGAATTTCCGCGGGATAGGGATCGCCATCGACCGGTGATACGCCAGTGACCCGGCCGTTTTCAACCTTGGCGGTGAAGGCGCCCCAATGCGAGCTGTGTTTGATCGTGCCCATATTTACCCCATTCCATTACAGGCCCTTACGCTACAAGCATGGCTAAAAATTGACCAGTCTCCGTATTGGGGCGGCTAATCGTTTGTTTCTCCCTCATTTGGGCGATTTCCGATGGATGAAATTGCCCTTCAATCACCATTAGAGATTGATTCAATGAGGGACCGAATATGGCCAACGCTGTTATCAGCACCGCAGAACACCGTGCAATACTGGATACGTATTGGGAGCAGATCGAGTTTGGCAGCCAACCGGAATCGGCCATGAACCTGGCAACGATTGTCTACCAGCAGCGACATCCTGCCGTACCGGTTGACGAAGCACGCGCCGTCGTCGGTGACCTCCTCGAGTCTACGCAGCTTGTTTCTTGATTCCCGGCGAAAACAGGGATGGTAACGGCGGCATGATTTACGCACCCGTTTTGTATTCGGAAGACCGCCGCCTGGTTACGGACGCCTATGCTGGCGAACTGGAGCGCGGTCAGGCACGCCGCGCTGCACTCAATTACGCAACTGCCGTTTACCTGCAACGCCACCCCTTCCTGGCGGTAGGCGAAGCCCGGGCCATGATTCGTGCCGCACTGGGAGAGAAAGCCTGATCCCGCCACGTCACGACGGCATCGCATTGATAAAGGCGGTGCTTTCCTTGTGATCAATCGTCCGAAGCAATTCGTCGTTTTCGGTGTTTCAAAAAGGACGAAATCCTCAACGAAGCCATTCCTGCCGTGAAAAGCTGTTCGGTGCTCAGCCGTCGACTGCTATATACGAGGCAAATGGCATAAATATTTTCGGAGGGGGGGACATGACAGACGGCACGGATGGCAAGGGAATGCGCAAGGGGCTCACCAGTTACGGTGATGCCGGGTTTTCACTGTTTCTGCGCAAGGCCTTCATCAAGGCGATGGGCTACAGCGACGATGCGCTCAACCGGCCGATTGTCGGCGTCATCAATACCTTCAGCGGTTACAACGCGTGTCATCGCAACGCGCCCGACCTGGTGGAAGCGATCAAGCGCGGCGTGATGCTGGCCGGCGGGCTGCCGGTCGAGTTTCCGACGATTTCCGTCCATGAATCCTTCTCGCATCCGACCTCCATGTTCATGCGCAACCTGATGTCGATGGATACGGAGGAAATGATTCGTGCCCAGCCCATGGACGCGACCGTCATGATCGGCGGCTGCGACAAGACTGTGCCGGCGCAGCTCATGGGCG
>CAXBEC010000094.1:0-8011 GCA_963974145.1 uncultured Alphaproteobacteria bacterium
GATCTGGCGGATGGCCGGGTCGATATGCTCGAAATACCGCCGCCCCGTATCGGTCAGCACCGCGCGCGGTCCGGTCCGGTCCATCAGCGCCGTCTGCAGGAACTTTTCCAGCTTGCGGACCTGGTGGCTGACCGCCGAGTCCGTGATGCCGAGGGTCGCCGCCGCGTCCCGGTAACGGTCATGCGTCGCCACCGCGTGAAAGGCGCGCAGGGCGGCAAAGGGCGGGGTCGGTTTCGGGGCCAGGGGCATGGACGCAAGATGGCCGGTAACTGAACGGAATTCAAGTTGCCGCGGGCCCGGACCGGGCGGAACCCGGCTTGCACGACGGCGCTGCGTGCCGAAATATCAGGCGGCTTGTCGCCGACCCGCCGGGGCCGCTACAGTTCTCTTTAGAATACCGTGCTGCCCGAACCTGTCCGGAGAACTGCGTCATGAACGTTGCAACCCCCGCGCTCGCGGCCGATTACGCCCGTGACGGCTATGTCTTCCCGCTCGACATCCTGTCACCGGACGAAGCCGCCGAACTGCGTGCCGACCTGGAAGCCGCGGAAGAGGAGGTCCGGGCCGACAGGCAGCATCTGCGCCTGCTGCGCGGTTATCCGGCACGGCTGCTGCCGTCCTTCGCGCGGCTGGTCCGGCACCCGAAGATGATCGCCGCCGCCACCGCCGTGCTGGGGCCGGACGTGGTCCTCTGGGGTTCGGGCCTGTTCATCAAGGAAGCGAACGCGCCGAGCTTTGTGAGCTGGCATCAGGACCTCACCTATTGGGGGCTCGACCAGGCGGATGAGGTGACGCTCTGGGTGGCGCTGTCCCCGGCGACGGTCGAAAGCGGCTGCATGCGTTTCATTCCCGGCAGCCATGGCCAGAGCGTCGTGCCCCATGCGGACAGTTTTGCCGACAACAACCTGCTGACCCGCGGCCAGGAAATCGCCGTCGAGGTGGATGAATCCGACGCGGTCGATGTTGTCCTGAAGCCCGGCCAGGCCTCGATCCATCACGGGCACTTGTTCCATGCCTCGGGTCCGAACGGCACCGGTGACCGCCGCATCGGCGCCGCCATCCGCTATATCGTGCCGTCCATGAAGGCCGCCTCCGGCCCGGAAACCGAAGTCTCGCTGATCAGCGGCGAGGATCACTACGGCCATTTCCGCATGGTGCCGCCGCCCGCCACGCGCCTCGACCCGGCGGATTTCGCGGCGGTCCTTGCGGATGCCGAACGCCGGGATTCGGTGCTGTATGCGGGCGCGAAGGCCGCCCGCCGCTGACCGCCCGCCAATCGACCAGGAGAGCCCGAGATGCGCCGACCGACCGCCGACCACGGACCCGAATACCGCCATATCGACGATATGGACTGGGAAACCCTGCGCTTTGCCGGCCAGTCCAGCAAAATGGTCTTCCACCCACGCGACGATCGGCCGGGCGAGCCGAATACCGGCTTCGTGCGCTATGAACCCGGCGCCTTCCACCCGCGCCACCGGCATGATTTCGCGCAGGTCTGGTACATCCTGGAAGGCACCTTCAAAATCGGCGACCGCACCGTCGGCCCCGGCACGGTGGTCTATCACGAGGACCCGCATTTCGAGGAGGACCTGTCGACTGAAACCGGCGGCATGATGTTCTTCGTGCAGTACACCGGCCCGAATACGGGCAAGGGACCGATCTATGACGGGCGCTTCAATATGGAAGAACGGAAGGAACTGACGGAAGACGATTTGAAGGTTTGAGGCGCAAGGGCCTTGCCACCGTTCAGTAACTGAATTTTTCTTGATTAAGGGCGGCCCGGTTCAAGTCAGGCCGCCCTCGTTCATTTCGCCTGTATCACCCCGTCAGTGATGCGCGATCTGTTTCTCCGTGAACAGGTAGTCCTTCAGCTCCTTGTCGAAGCGCGGGTCCTTGCGGCGAATCCATTCCAGGACCATGGCCGCGTGTTCCTTTTCCTCGTCGCGGTTATGGGCGAGGATGGCTTTCAACTCGTCATCCTTGCAGGCGTCGACGCGCTGGTTGTACCAGTCGACGGCTTCCAGTTCCTCCATCAGTGAAATGATCGCGCGATGCATGTCGCGGGTATCGTCGGACAGTTCTTCGATCGGTTCGTGGTATCCCTCACTGGCCATTCCTTGGAGCTCCTCTTGTGTGCCATTCAACAAATTTGAATTGAATCATTCTAAACCGGGAGAGGGGCAAACGCACGGGGTCAGATCAATTTCACGGCAATTTTTCAATTGTATCCTCTGCCAGCGCCATACCGTCAGGGGCGGGGCCTGACGGTACGGCACTACAGGGCGCGGCGTCCTATTTGTTGAGGTAATGCAGCGGCAGTCCGGGCCGGGGCCATTCCATCGAGACCAGCTTGCCGGTCGTCGACAGCGTCATGTAGGCGGTGCGCAGGTCCGGTCCGCCGAAGCAGATATTGGTGCACATCTTGTCCGGCATGGCGATGTGCTCGATGTCCTTGCCGTCCGGCGAGATCACCGTGATGCCGCCATTGACCAGCGTGGCGACGCAGATATTGCCGGCGCTGTCGAGCGCAAGGCTGTCGAAGCGCTGGTAGCCTTCAACGCCGGCGAGGCAACGGCCGCCATTGACGCTGGGCCATGGTTCCTTGCTGAGCTTGCCTTCGCCGATGATGTCCCATTCCCACAACCGGCTGGTTTCGGTTTCCGCCGCATAGAGCTTCCCGTCATCCGCCGACAGGCCGATGCCGTTCGGCGTAACCGCCGGATAGGCCGCTTCGACGATCATGCTGCCATCGGCACGGGCGTAATAGATGCCGCCCATGTCCATGTCGCGGGCGCGCCGCTTGCCAAGGTCCGTGAACCACATCCCGCCATTGCCGTCGAAGACGATATCGTTCGGGCCGCGCAGCGCATGGCCGTTGCATTCTGTGTAGAGGGTTTCGACTTTGCCGGTGTCGAGGTCGATCCGTTCAATCCGGCCTGTCTTGTAATCCGCGGCCGTACCACCGGTACGCAGCAACCCGTCTTCCTCGATCCAGGAGAAACCACCATTGTTGCAGATATAACATTTGCCGTCCGGCCCGATGGCGGCGCCGTTCGGCCCGCCGCCCGGTTCGGCGACGGTTTGTTTGGTGCCGTCAGGCAGCACTCTTGTCAGCCGCCCCGCGGCGATTTCGACCAGGATGACCGATCCGTCCGGCATGGCAATCGGGCCTTCCGGGAAACGGAGTCCGCTGGTGATTTTCTTGATTTCTGGCATTATAGGTGTCCCTCCCTTGCAATTTACTGGAGAAGAGGATGACAGGACAGGTGGATGCCGTCGATAGGGCAAAGTATCCCGCCCCCGTGGATCACGGAACAGTGGCGGATTCCTGGCGGGGTCAGGGCTATTCCTGCTACAGCATGACCGATCCGCCGGGGCAGGAATGGAACGATTTCGTCCATTCGACCAATGAGCTGCTGACGGTGCTGGAAGGACGGCTGGAACTGACCCTGGATGGCGAAAAGGTCACGGTCGGGCCGGGCGATGAAGTGTTTATCCCGCGCGACATTCTGCATTCGGTGAGAAACGTGAATAGCGGTAAGACCCGCTGGCTGTTCGGTTACGACTGATCTGCCGTTAGCGCGGCGCATACGTCGGCGATGACGCTATCCCAGTCGCCCGCCGTCGCCTGACGGAACAGCCGCATTGTCGGATACCAGGGCGTATCGGTGCGGTCACGCATCCAGCGCCAGTCTGTGGCGAAGGGCAGCAGCGTCCATACCTGTTTGCCGAGTGCGCCGGCGAGATGCGCCAGTGAGGTGTCGACGGTAATCACCAGATCAAGGCTGTCTATAATGGCGGCGGTTTCGGCGAAATCCTCCGGGATGCGGCTGAAATCATCGGCGAGGTGATGGCGCAGTTCCGGCGCGAGCGGAAATTTATCCAGCTTTTTCTGCAGGCTGAACAGCCGGATTCCTTCGATTGCGCCCAGTGGCAGCAGGTGACGGCTGTCCATGGATCGCTGCATATCCTGCGGGTGGCTCGCACGCCCGGCCCAGCAGAGTCCGATTTTTTGCCCGTCTCCCGCCAGCGCGTTGCGCCAGAATGTGGCACGGTCTGCGGGGGCGGCGAGATAGGGAATATCACCCGGAATGGTGTCTTCTGTAAGCCCCAGGGCTGCCGGCAGGCTCATCAGGTGAATATGGCAGTCGAATTCGCCCCGGGGCACAGGGCCGTCCTCCAGCGCACGCAGGGTGATGCCATCTGCCAGCGGCGCGAGGACGGGCAGCAGCTCCGACGGTGCCTCGAATGTTACCGGACCGCCGCATGCGGCGGCGCGCGGCAGCAGGCGGGCGAATTGTATCATGTCGCCATAGCCCTGTTCGGCACTGACCAGCAGCCGTCGTCCGGCCAGGGGATCGCCGGTCCAGCGCGGGGTTGCGTACTGGCGCAGATTCATGGAGGGCATGGCGATCCGGCATTCGTATTCGGGCCATCCTGCCGCGAAGTCGCCCATCGCCAGCAACGCCATGCCGCGATGATAGCGGGGCTGGGCCGGGTCCGGGGTCAGGTTGGCAGCGTTCCGGAATGACTCGGCGGCTTTTTCCGGTTCGCCGAGGTCGTAGAAGGCCTGGCCCAATCCGTTCCAGGCACTGGCAATGGTCGGGTCCTCGTTAATTGCGCGGTTAAAGCTGCGCCGGGCGGCCTTCGCGTCGCCGAGGCCCAGCAGCGCCAGGCCCCGGTTGATCAGCAGGACAGTGTTGTTCGGTGCCGCAAGCAGCCCTTCATCGCACAGCGTCAGCGCGCCGGCGTGATCGCCGGCGTCGACCCGCTTCGCCGCGCGCTGCGGCAGGTCGTTCGGGTTCGGTGAGGACGGGTTCTGCATCGTGGACCAAGTTTAGCAAACCGCCTCCCGACCTGTCGCGGATCGCGCGACCTGCGGTGGCGTTTATGACCGTCAGCGCCAGTGCAGCCAGATATGGCAACGCCATGACGGCCAGGGCGGCGAGCCACAGCCAGTCTCCCGTTTCAAGTGGCGCCCGCATGACCGCGAACAGGATGGTGGCGCCGGTCAGCAGCGCCAGCATGGCCGCTTCCTCGCCCGCCATGGCGAGGGCCTGGACAAGCTGCGGACCGCTTCGTTTCTTCGGTGTCCGCTGATAGGGCCGGCCGGATGTCACCAGTCCCTGCAGGACCGCCTTTGCGACCGTATGGTTCAGCGCCAGCCCCGCCAGCGCCGCGCCCCATCGTTTCGTTGCCGAACAGGCGACGGCGCGACGGTACAGGTGAAGCACCCGCCATTGCCGGAATGCAAAGGCCGCCAGCGCCGGAACGAGAACGATGACCGGCGGCGTGTCCTGTTCATGCATGACCGCCAGCAGGACCGTCCAGAACAGCGCCGCGATGGTGAATATCAGCCCTGCGGCATCGGTCAGCCAAGGCAGCCATCCCGCTACATAGTGGAAACGCTGCGCGGCCGTCAGCTTCGTGTCGCCGCCGGTCAGGAACCAGCGCCAGTGCCGTTTCAGGATCTGGATCGCACCATAGGCCCAGCGCAGGCGCTGCATTTTATAAGCGCGCATAGTATCTGGCATGACGCCCCGGCCGTAACTCTGTGCCGTATAGGCGGATTTCCAGCCGAGGCTGGCCAGTTGCAGGCCGAGTTCCGCGTCTTCGGTAATACACCATTCCGCCCAGCCGCCTGCTTCACGCAGCGCAGTGCGGCGGACCATTGTCATGGTGCCATGCTGGATGATCGCGTCGGCTTCATTCCGTCGCACCATGCCGATATGGAAGAACCCCTTGTACTCCCAGTGGCAGCAGGATTTGAAGCGACTTTCCGCCATGTCGCTGTAATCCTGGGGCGCCTGAACCAGCCCGATTTCGGGGTTGGCGAAATGCGGTGTGAGATCGGCCAGCCAGTTGCTGTTGACAACATAGTCGCTGTCGATGACGGCAATGATCTCGGCCCGTGGTGCCGTCTCGGCGAGGGCGAGGTTCAGCGCGCCGGCCTTGAACCCGGGCAGCGTGTCACGGTGGATGAACCGGAACCGCTCGCCCAGTGTCCTGCAATAGGCCTCGACCGGTTTCCACATCGCCGGGTCCGGGGTGTTGTTATCGACGACGATGACCTCGAAATCCGGATAGTCCAGCGCGGCCAGCGCGGCCAGCGTCCGCCGGACCATTTCCGGTGGCTCCTTGCAGATGGCGACATGGATCGAAACCATGCGCGGCGTCGCTTCGGGCCGTGCCGGGCTAAAGCGCCGCTGCATTTCACCGTTCCATAACAGGTCGCTGGCTTCCATGCCGTCAATGAAGACACCGACCAGCAGAAACAGCGCCGAGCCGACCAGTACCGACCACAACACCGCCTGTGCGATCGTGAGGTACAAACCCGACATGGTCATGACGAGGAGTACCAGCAGGGTCGCGGTTGCAAACGAGGTGCCTGTGGTGAGCAGCGCGCCGCCCGCCCGGAGACCGGGGCGCCGCGCCATATAGGCCGCCGCCGGCACCTGACCCAGAAGGATGGCGAACAGGGCCCATTCAAGCCAGTTATCGCGTTCGCGGACAGGACCGGACCAGGAAAATTTCAGGTCCCGGTTGGCATCGAACAGACCCCAGTACCCGCCGGCGAGTCCTTCGGGGCGGATTTTCCAGGGCTGGTCGATCGCTTCGATGATGAAATAGTCGAGGTTCCGGGCGGCGGCGGCATTGGCGAAGCGGCGCAGGAATGTCGCCTGTATCACGCGGCTGGCTTCGGCCTGCCGGATTGTCCGACCGTTGCTCGGCCAGCCGGTCTCGGTGAGCACGACGGGTTTGCCCGGATAGGCCGCCTCGATTTCCGCAAGCCGGGAGAAGGTATAGTCGACGGCGGCGTCGGCGGAAATGCCTTCCCAGTATGGCAGAACCTGGACGCCGATAAAATCGACCGCTGCGGCGAGCGCCGGATTGGCCAGCCAGATATCCCAGGTTTCCGCCGTGCTGACGGGCTTGCCGATGCGGCTGCGGACCCGCCTGATTTCCGCGATAAGCGCGTCTGCTGACATTTCCTGGCGGAGCAGGGTTTCGTTTCCGACCAGGACGCGCCTGACATTCTTGCTGTTGCGCGCGATGTCGATCAGGTTGTCGGTTTCGCGCCGGTTGCGCGCCTTGTCGGGCCCGATCCAGGCGCCCGGCATGACGGTCATCCCCCGTTGATCTGCCAGGGCCGGGATATCGTGCAAGGTGCCGTCGACACTGTATGTCCGCAGTGCCGTGGTCTGTCCACGCAGGAGGTCGAGGTCGCGTTCCATTGATGCCGCTGTCGGCATGTCGCCGTCCAGCGGGTCCTGGTCCGCGCCATAAGGGCTGTATGACAGGCCCGCCAACGGGCCACCGGTCCAGTCCGGGGCGGTGGCCGGCTGGTTCGTGATTGACCAGATCGCCAGGCTGGCCACGGTCGCGGCCACCAGCAACAGAAACGAAATGTACTTCAACGGTGCAAAGCTCCCGCCAGACGCGGGGACGAATCCAGCGCGTGCAGCAGCAGATGGTTCAGCGCATCCATGCGCATCAGTGCCGGCGGGGCCGGGGTGAGGCCGGGCTGGAACCCGGCAGCGGCAAAGCGCTCAAGAATGGCGTTGTCGCGCGAAAAAACATGAACCGGCACCGCCCGCGACGCCGTCGTGCCGCTGATGACCGCCGGCGGCTGGTGGTCGCCCATAACGACGATCAGGGCATCTTCCGGCGCCCGGTTTTCCAGGAATCCGCCCAGCATCTGAAGGCTGTACCGGATCGCCCGCAGATAGGCCGGTGTCATATTTTTCCAGTCCGGTGTCAGCGCCAGGGCAAGGTCGGATTCCGCTGTATCGAAGGGCGTCTCCGTGGCGATGCGCGCCCAGTCCGGCTGATATGGGGGCGTCGGGCCGAATGGCAGGTGGCTCATGACTGACGCGTAGGTGAGAAACAGCGGCTTGCGGTTGGGACGGCGGATCTCGGACTGATGGAACGTTTCCAGGCTGGCCTGATCAGGGATCGACCACCAGCCGAATGCCGGCCCGCGATAGGCAATGTCCTGGGATTTGATGAT
>CAXBEC010000095.1:0-7970 GCA_963974145.1 uncultured Alphaproteobacteria bacterium
TGCCGGCAATGACTGGCTGGAAATTCTCGGCTGCGGCATGGTGCATCCCAAGGTGCTTTCGGCCTGCGGCATCGATCCGAATGAATATCAGGGCTTCGCCTTCGGCATGGGGATCGAACGCATCGCGATGCTGAAATACGGCATTCCCGATCTGCGCACCTTCTTCGATGCCGACATGCGCTGGCTGCGGCATTACGGTTTCGTGCCGCTGGAAGTGCCGACCCTGCTGCGCGGGTTGACGCCATGAAGTTCACGCTGTCCTGGCTGAAAGACCATCTCGACACCGATGCGTCGGTAACCGAAATCACCGACCAGCTGACCTCACTCGGTCTCGAACTCGAAGAACTGCATGACCGCGCCGCCGGGTTCGAGGCCTTTGTCGTCGGCCATGTCGTCGACTGCAAGCAGCACCCGGATGCGGACCGGTTGCGGGTCTGTGTCGTCGATACCGGATCGGAAAAAATCCAGGTCGTCTGCGGCGCGCCGAATGCCCGCCAGGGGATGAAGGGCGTGTTTGCGCCGGCCGGGACGCATGTGCCCGGCACCGGCATCGACCTGAAGGTGGCCAAGGTGCGCGGCGTTGAATCCGCCGGGATGCTGTGTTCGGAACGCGAACTGGGCCTGTCCGACGATCACGACGGGATCATCGACCTGCCGGCGGATACGCCGGTCGGTGCGTCGTTTGTCGATATCATGGGGCTGAACGACCCGGTCATTGAAATCGGATTGACGCCGGATCGCGCGGACTGCGCCGGGGTGCGCGGTATTGCCCGCGACCTGGCTGCAACCGGTATCGGGACGCTGAAGGCAGGGCCCGAAGGCCTGTCGGTATCCGGCACGTTTGACAGCCCGGTGCGCTGGTCCCGTGATCTGGGTGAGAACGGTGACGCCTGCCCGCTGGTGGTGGGCCGCGCCTTCCGCGGTGTGAAGAATGGCCCCAGCCCCGACTGGCTGCAGGACCGCTTGCGCGCCATCGGATTGCGGCCGATTTCGGCGCTGGTCGATATCACCAATTATGTCACCTACGATCTTGGTCGCCCGCTGCATGTCTTCGATATCGGCAAGCTTTCCGGCGACACGCTGACCATGCGCTTCGCCCGCGACGGCGAGGAAATCGAAGCGCTCGACGGTCGTGAATACAAGCTGGACAGCGGCATGACCGTTATTGGCGATTCCGCTCGGGCGCTGGCGATTGGCGGCATCATGGGCGGCGAATATTCCGGCTGTCAGGAAGACACGACGGATGTGTTCCTCGAAGTAGCCCTGTTCGATCCGATCCGCACGGCGACGACCGGGCGCAAGCTCGGTATCGATTCCGATGCGCGCTACCGTTTCGAACGCGGTGTCGATCCGCAATCGGCATTATGGGGTGCGGAAGTCGCGGCGCGACTGATCCTCGATATCTGCGGCGGCGAAGCCAGCGCGCCGACCTCGGCCGGTGCGATGCCGGCCCCGGCGCCGGTCATTACGATGGATCCGAAGCGGGTCGAAACACTGGGCGGTGTTGCTGTCGATGCGGCAGACGCCCGGAAGATTCTCGACGCTCTCGGTTTCGAAACCAGTCTTGCCGACGGGAAAATTCAGGCGACGCCGCCAAGCTGGCGGTTCGATGTCGAAGGCGAAGCCTGTCTGGTCGAGGAAGTGCTGCGGGTGCGCGGCTTCGATAATATTCCGATCGTGCCGCTGCGGGCGGATACGCCACTGTCGCAGCTGGCGATTACCCCGATACAGCGCCAGGTTTCCTTTGCCCGCCGGGCACTGGCCAGCCGCGGCATGCTGGAAGCGGTGACCTGGTCCTTCCTGCGCGATGCCGATGCCGCGCTGTTCGGTGGGGTTTCGGATGCTTTGCGGCTGGCCAATCCGATCAGCGCGGACCTTGATGTCATGCGCCCCTCGGTCCTGCCGAATCTCGTGTCGGCGGCCGGCCGGAACATGGATCGCGGGATCGCCGATACGGCGCTGTTTGAAACCGGTGCCGCCTGGGAAAACGACACGCCCGGGGGACAGCGTTCGGTTGCCGCAGGCGTGCGGTCCGGCATGTCCGTGCCGCGCCATTGGGGCGCCACCCAGCGTCCCGTCGATGCATTCGATGCGAAGGCCGATGCGATTGCCGCACTGACCGCGTGCAATGCGCCGGTGGACAAGCTGCAGGCGACCGCGGATGCGCCGGACTGGTACCATCCTGGACGGTCCGGGGCCTTGCGGCTGGGACCGAATGTCCTGGCATGGTTCGGGGAAATTCATCCGCGGGTTCTGAAGGCGCTCGGCGTGCGCGGCCCGGTCGCTGCATTTGAGGTTTTCCTGGATGCTATTCCGCAACCGAAATCAAAAGCTTCCGGAAAGTCGCGCCCGCTGCTGCAGGCGTCGCCTTATCAGCCGGTTACGCGTGATTTCGCCTTTGTTGTCGATGACGGCGTGGCCGCGGCCAAGCTGATTGGCGCAATTCGGCAGGCCGACAAGAAGCTGGTCGCCGATGTCGGTGTGTTCGATGTCTTCACCGGCCCGTCGGTCGGTGAGGGGCGAAAATCGGTCGCCCTGTCGGTCACCCTGCAGCCACTCGAAGCCACGATGACCGAAGCGGAAATCGACGCGGTTGCCGGGCGCATCGTCGCCAATGTCGAGAAACAGACCGGCGGCATACTGCGCGGCTGAGGCCGGAGACTCGTTTCCGTTCTGGATTGAGTACCCTGGTCTGCTGATTGGGATAACCCTGTTATCCTGCCTTCAGGCTGCGGCGTGAAGTATCCATGGCGAATTCCAAGGGAGGCAGCAATGACAGAAAAGGTCGCAATCGCCGGGGCGAGCGGGCTCGTCGGGGCGAATATCCTGAAAGCGGCACTGGCGCGCGGTTATGCCGTCAATGGCGCGATGCGGAACCCGGCCGGTCCCGCCGCGCGCCTCATGGATCTGCCGGGCGCCGCGGACCGGTTGGAACTGATGGCGGCCGATATGGCTGTCGACGGCGCATTCGACCCGGTCATGCAGGGTGTTGCCGGCGTTTTTATCGCCAGCCTTGTGCCGGTATATTTTGCCCCCGATGGAACGCCGGCCCGGGAACTGGATGACGCCCGTGGGCGGGCCGAGATCATTCAGCCGACCGTCGACGGCTGCCTGAACATCATGCGGTCCGCGATTCGATCGGGTGTGCGCGATATCGTAATCTGCTCCTCCACATCCAGCACGAACCCGGCGCCCGCGGTACCGGTCAAGAATGAAGTGGATCACTGGTCCGATCCGGATCAGCAATGCGCGGACAGGAAGTTTACATCCGCCGCCAAGGCTTCGATGGAGCGCGCGGCAATGGCGCTTGCCGCCGAACATGGGGTAAGGCTTCGTATTCTGCTGCCGACCCTCATGCTGGGCCCGATGGTTCTTCCCGCACATGGCGAGGAAGGTTTCATGGCTGCCCTCAAACGCATGCTGCGTGGCGAGAAAGGGCGACACGAAAAAACGCCAAATGATTCCTCTTCAATGGCGCATATTGAAGATGTCGCGGCCCTTTTCATGGCGGCGTATGAGAGCCCTGTGGCGGAAGGACGCTATTTCGCCGTCCGCGAAAGCTGGCACTGGAACGACATTTATCGAACCCTGGGTCAGCTGGACCCGACGCTCGCCCTGCCGCCGCTATATGAAGGCACCCCGGCTGCACCGACGGGGTTTGATTTCGCGCGCCGCGACAGCCTCGGCGTCAAAATGCGCGATATTCCCGAAATTCTGGCGGATGCCCTGGCATGGGCAAAAGCGAATAGCTAGGCGGATGGGCCGGCGCTGAACGCGCATTCCCAACGGAGCCGTTGGTGGCGGACGGACATCCGGGCGGGGGCCTTGAAGGGCCGCGGAATTTGTGTGACGGTTACAGCGTTTCGCTGCAGGGCGATGATTCTGTTCGTCCGAATTCAGCGGTAATATCCCTTCACCGCCACAATGGATTTCCGCCATGTCTGTCTACGAAAACGGTTCCGTCAAGATTTACTATGAGGAGGCTGGCTCCGGCTTTCCGCTGCTCGTCATTCCCGGAGGCGGTTTGAATGCGAATATCGCCTATATATCCGAACGGACGCCGTTCAACCCAATGAACACCCTCAATGACGAATATCATTGTATCACCATGGACTTGCGCAATGCCAATGGCGGCAAGTCCACCGGCCCGGTGGAGGTCGACCGGCCCTGGGATTCCCATGTTGATGACCAGCTTGGTCTGATGGATCATCTGGGGTTCGACAAATTCATGGTCATCGGCTTTTGCATCGGCGGTCCCTTCATCTGGAAAATGCTGGAGCGCGCGCCCGAACGGGTCGTCGCCGCCGTGCCGGCAACGCCCAGCGGCTTCCGCCCGGAATTTCCGGATCACTTTTACCGGAATAACATGACCAAATGGGCCCCGGCGCTGTGCGAAAAACGGCCCGACGTCACGATGAAAATGTGTGACGCGTTCCTGCAGAACATGTATGGCGACCCCGATTTCGTCTTCAGCGTGACGCGCGATTCCGTGCGCAACTGCACAACGCCGGTCCTGGTCATGCCGGACGATACCGATTCCCATCCCTACGGTCCGGCAGAGGAATCGGCATTACTGGCGCCGAATGCCCAGATGACCTTCTTTCCCTGGAAGGAGCCTCAGGACCGGGTCGACATGGCCGTGCGCCATTTGCGCGCCTTTCTCAAGGCGAATTTACCGGCATAAGCGGACAGGTTACAGATTTCGGAAAGGGGGCTCCCCCAGGCAGGCCTGGCTTTTTATCGTCAGTCCTTCAGGGCTTCGTGTTTCGGGTTCGGTTCCAGATCGACCGCATTCACGGTCATGGCCAGCATCGCGTAATAGCCGATGCAGGTCGTCAATTGTACATACTGATCGGCGCCCAGCCGGTCCATGACCGCCTGGGCGAGTGGTTCCTCCACGCGGTTGTTGCGCAGCAACTGGCGGGTGAAATCGATGATCTGCAGGTCCTCCGGTGGAATGCCATCGGAACGATCATCCCGGATCGCCTCGATTGTCGCGCGGGGAACGTTCCGTTCCGCACCGATCACCCCCTGAATGCCCCACACGTACTGTGCATGGAAGTGCCGGCCGGCGACCAGTGCTCCCAGCGTGCGAATCCGCAGGTCCAGTGTCCCCTCCCAGCGCACCAAAGAGCCAAGATGGGCGACGCGTTCGGCCCATTCGGGCGCGTGCATCCAGACCGAAAAGGGGCCTTCCAGCGATTTTCTGGTATCGACAATCTTCTCCGCGATACGGCGGGCTTCGCCGGTCAGTTGGTCGGGAGACTTCAGGACAGGGACGCGGGCCATATGGATTCCTCAATTTTGTTACGTTTGGGCAGGGGCTGACGGGCCCCGGGGTGGCTGGTTTAATGCTGACCGTAGCAAAGCGTCGCACGCCGGTCGATTGACAAGAATATGTGGCGCCGGTTCCGGTAACGCTGTGCCTTTCAGGCATTAAAACTGCGATTGCAGTTGACGGGACATTGTAATTCGGCAAATAACCCTGCTCATGGCGACGACGAAAAAATCCTATGCAATTCCCTGCAGCAGCGTATTTCGCGACCGGGTACAAGCCCTTGCCGACCGGCGGGGGGTCAATGCCGGTGATCTCGCACGATCGGTTATGCTGGTTGTGCCGGCTGATGCCATTGCGGCGCATACCGACCCTGGGGAGCCTGCGGAAAATGACCGCGAAACGATAACGCTGAAATCCGGCCCCGGTGCGGGGAAGCCCTGGCGCCGCAAGCCACGCATCCAGGTTAGATTGCCTGCCGGCCATACGATACCGGACCTGCGACGGGCGCTGAACCTGGCGCTGGCGATGTCCGCGGGAGAGCAGACGATTCGGATCGAGAACCCGGCGGTTCCCGCGGCAGAAATGAAACTGCGGGAAGCCCGGCAGGAATTGGACCGCATGCGCGGAATTATCCGGACACTGTCCTTCAGCCCCCTGCGCAACAGCGTAAAGACCCGTTCCGACGCGCTCTACGTGCTCGGTTTCCCGCCAAACGCCAAATTGTCACCGGAGGCCATCAAGACGCGTTTTCGCGCGCTGGCGGCAATTCATCATCCCGACAGTGCCTTCGGCGATACGCGCAGGATGAGCCAACTCAACGAGGCAATGGCTAAATTGCGGACGCTCGGCTTCTAGTTCAGGACGCGTGCCGCAACTGTGCTGCCGAAGGTCGTCGGTCCGCGGCGGGTTGATACTGTACATCCACCAGCGACAAGACCTCGAACCAGTCATCGACCGAGACATGCGGCGCCAGATCAAAAGCATCAAAGCCGCACCGTGTCATCAGGCTGGCCTGGTCGCACAGGACATTCCCGGTCGCGCGAATTTCGCCTTTATACCCGTACCGCTCGCGCAGAATACGGGCCATGGAATAGCCGCGCCCGTCCGTAAAAGCCGGAAATGCGATGGCGACAAGCTGCAGTTTTCCCAGCGCATCGGCGATATCCTCTACATCGTCGGCCCCGGTCAGGCGTATGCCAAGAGGCCCGCCGGAGGCTTTCAGACCCTCGCCGTCCTTCTGCCAGCGCGCCAGCGAAACCGTGACGGGTTTGCCTTCCGGCGCCGCTGTTTCGTCATCAAGATGCGTCCACGTATCCTCGACGATCTTTCCGCCCTTAAGCAGTGCCATAGAGCGCCTCCTTGAATGGACCCTGTCCGATACGTTCATATGTATCGATAAACCGTTCGGCATTCTGCCGTTGCGCGACATACACATCGACAACGGTCTCGACGGCGTCAACCACTTCGTCGGTGGAAAATGCCCGTCCGATGATTTTGCCAATGGCGGCGTTCTCATCAGCACGGCCACCCAGCGTGATCTGGTAGAATTCCTCGCCTTTCCGGTCGACGCCCAGAATACCGATATGGCCGACATGGTGATGGCCGCAGGCATTGATGCAGCCTGATATCTTGAGCTGTAATTCGCCAAGGTCGTGCTGGCGTTTCAGGTCGCTGAACCGTGTGGCAATGCGCTGCGCTACCGGAATGGAACGGGCGGTAGCAAGGCCGCAATAATCCAGCCCGGGGCAGGAAATGATATCGCTGATCAAACCGATATTCGCTGTGGCCAGCCCCTGCGCCTTTAACTGTTCCCACAGCGCAAACAGGTCGCCCTGCCGGACATGCGGCAGTACGAGATTCTGCTGATGCGTCACCCGGATCTCTGACAGGCTGAACTTGTCTGCCATTTCAGCGACGGCATCCATCTGAATAGCCGTTACATCGCCCGGGACGCCGCCTTCCGGTTTCAGTGATATATTCACGATCGCATAGCCATTCTGCTTGTGTTCTGCGACACTGGCGCGAACCCAGTCGGCAAATGCGGCATTATCGCGCAGTTTCTCGATATATACCTGCTGGTTATCCCCGGGTGCGTCGTAGTCCGGCAAAGCGAAAAATGCTTCGATGCGCGAAATTTCCGCCGTGGACAGATCCGGACCCTTTTTCCGCAGATGTTCCCATTCGGCATCGACCTGCCGGCGGAATTCATCCGCACCCAGGTCATGCACCAGAATTTTTATCCGCGCCTTGTACTTGTTGTCGCGACGGCCATTCAGGTTATAGACACGCAGGATTGCTTCCAGATAGGACAGCAACTGTTCCCGTGGCAGAAATTCCCGAATGGTCTTGGCAATCATCGGCGTACGGCCCAGGCCGCCGCCAACCATGATTTCAAACCCTGTTTCGCCCGCTGCATTCTTACGAATCGCGATACCGATGTCGTGGACCTTTACCGCCGCGCGGTCATTGTCGCAGGCGGTAACGGCAATTTTGAACTTGCGCGGCAGGAAGGTGAACTCAGGATGCAGCGTCGACCATTGGCGAATGATTTCGCAATACACCCGGGGATCTTCTATTTCCTCCGCCGCAACGCCGGCATAGGGGTCCGATGTCGTATTCCGGATCGTATTGCCGCTGGTCTGAATCGCATGCATTTCGACGCTTGCCAGATCCGCGAGGATATCCGGTGCAT
>CAXBEC010000096.1:0-7968 GCA_963974145.1 uncultured Alphaproteobacteria bacterium
CGGAACCGATCGTCGGCGTTGCAAAGACAGAAACGATGCTCGATTTCGTAACCGATCTAGAAAACGCGCCTTCATTGTCGCCGCTGCTGGCGGCCAGCGCCCCTTAATCGGCGTCGATTTCGTCTTCAAGCGTGGTGACGGATTCGGCATCAATGACACGCCGGACGATTTCAAAGCTGTAGCCCTGCCGGCCCAATGCCGCCATATCGCGATCGCGATGAGGCTCGCGATTCGTCTTGCGCCAGGGGCCCAATCGCCGCCGCCGCGCAAAATTGAACGCACCCCGGATATCCGTACCGCCGGTTTCATCCTCCAGCTCTTCCAGCACCTGGTCAATCTGGTCTCTATCGACTCCCTTTTCCGCGAGGCGCATGCGGATGCCGCGGCTGGAAGCGCCGCGCCGATGGAGCGTTGCCGCCCGGGCCGTCGCATAGTCGGCGTCATTCAGCAGTCCGGACCGCAGGTAACGCTCGATCAGGGCATCGACCAGTATGGCGCCTTCGGCCGGGTCGTCATCATTCGCCTGTGCGGCACGCCATACGCGCCGCAATAAAACCGCGCGCAGGTTCGCGGCCGAGGTGCTGTAGCGCTGCAGATGCGCCAGTGCCGCAGCTTCCAGTGACCGGGCGGAAATCCGGCGGGGCTGCCGTTTTCTGTCTGTTTTTTTCATACAGCGAAAATGTCGCCGATTCTGGTCCCGATAAACAAGCGCGAAAAGCAGACGCCTGTGACCAACGTCACTGACCGATTAGCTGTTTCCAGCGATTATGCAACATGTCGGAGGCAGAAGGTGTTTTGCATCAGATGTTTCCGGAAGGCCGTTGATCGATTGCCCACCCTGCCCCTCCCAAAAGGCATCGATCTGCGGACAGACGGCGGTAATGCCACCCGCGTTGCCGCCGTCGCCGATTCCGGCCCAGTTGAAGGCCCGGCAAGGATCTGTTCAGCCGATCTGGCAATTTGCCGGACCATCCGGCACTTTCAGAAAATGCCAAAACAATCCAACAATGCGACTAGCAGACGCGAGTTCCCCTTCGGAACGCACTGTCAGATGGCGTGACAATTGCCATCACAGCCGTGTTCAGTCGGCGGCGCGTTCGTCTACGGTATCGTCACCCGCTGTTGCGGCGTCAAAGGGTGCCGGCGGTTTTTCGACAATAACTACGGCTTCAGACGCATTGTCGGTGCTGTCTGCGTTGCCGTTGCCATTTCCGTTGCTGTTCTCCGCCGCTTCTGCGGACCGGGCGGTATTGCGGCGCGGTCTGCGCGCCGGGCGCCGGGCTACCGTTGTGTCATCGTCTGATTCAGGAGCATCTGACGGTCCGTTACCGCGGCTGGTGTTGCGCGGTTGCCGCGGTTTCGCTGCTTCCTGAACCGTTTCATCATTGGAGGCCGTGGAGCCGTCGGAATCCTGCTGGTCGTTACCAGAATTCTGCCGGTCCGACGATCTGGAGTCATTGTTGTCGCCACGGTTCTGTCGAGACTGGTTGTTATCGCCATCCTCGATATTCACGAGCCGAAAATAATGTTCCGCGTGCTGGTACATGTTTTCGGCAGCGATCCTGTCGCCTGCTGTATGGGCGTCACGGGCCAGTTGCAGATACTTTTCATAGACCTGGTGCGCGTTGCCGCGAATGCGGATACTCGGACCGTTGCTGTCGAAATTCTGATGCCGTGGGGACGTATTACGACGCCCCCCGCCACTACGGCCGCGAGACCGTTTCGGATTTTGCCCTTGTCTCATTTTTCCGTCATTAATTGTTTAAATGCTCAAACTCATTTGCCCTTTTTAAAGGCGTATCGCGAGAACCATACTTTTGGAGCTACGACCCCGGACCTTCTCTGTCACGGGCTACCGACCGGCTGAATCAAGGCCTTGAGACCTGCGAACGCCGCAATGAGCCATATTGGCTACCATGTCGTCGATTTTCGGAATCTAGTCGGTTCGGCCAGTCAAACCAAGGACTTTTTTTGTCTCCGACGGGCGAATGTCGCTTCGCCGGGCGGCGGGGTCTTAAAATGGGGTTATTCTATGACTGGCGAGCGATTGAAAACAGCGTGATCAATTTTCATTTTCAATGCAATGAATCGTGTTCCCAATCGGCTTTTGCGATTGGTTAACGGTCTTGACGCGTTGCTGGGAAGGGATACATTGAGGGGACTGTCCGGTGCAGGGATCGGGAGCGACAGATGTTTGAGTTACGCATATATGGCCGTCGATCAAGCGGCACAGTCCGATACCGGCATGGCGGCCTGGCCGCGATCGTGCCGGTAGAGCAGAAGATAATCGAAGAAATTGCGCCTGCCCTGACGGGTACGGGTGACGCGGTGCTTCATGTCGACCGCCCGGAAAGTGCTGTCGTACTGGCGTTCCCTGCATCCGTGGAGCGCTTGAACCGCGCGAACAAGGGTCGCACCAACAGCCGATCCAAGGGGCGGCCGAAGAGCTAGCGCGTCGGTCAGGTTTGTTTATTTAGATTTGGGATGTGATTACAGGGCCGGTTTTCCTGCCTTGAGCCATGTCTCATATTCTGTGCGAACCGTGTCGCTGGCCGGATAGGTGCCGATAACCGGCCGGCCGCTGGCGACGAGTTTCTGAATGAATTCCTCAATTCCTTCCTGGGCGGCGGCATCCCTTGCGACTTCCTCTGCCAGCGCTTGTGGCAGAACCGCGCAGCCGTCGCCATCGGCAACGATAATATCGCCGGGATATACCGCGACGCCGCCACAGGATATCGGTTCCTGCAGGCCGGCGGGGCAATGCGCCGTGGGGCTGGCCGGTGCGGCCGGCCCCGCGCCAAAGACCGGCAGGCCGATATCCCGGATCGCATCGGCATCTCGAATGCCGCCATCGGTGACAATGCCAGCGACGCCGCGGTATTTCAGACGGGTAATCAGGATATCGCCGATGGTCCCGCTGTCGCGATCGCCCCTGGCATCGGTAACCAGGACCCCACCGGCGGGGCATTCCTCGATAGCGCGGCGCGCTAGATTTTCCGGGCTGGCGAGCAGCGCAAGGTCGGCAATGTCCTCCCGCATCGGGACATAGCGCAGGGTATAGGCGACGCCGACCATCCGTTCTGTCACCGGATGCAGCGGCAGGACCCCCCGCATATAGACATTGCGGATATTCCGCTTCAGCAGCTGATAGGTCAGCGTTCCGGTCGATACGCCCATCAGGCGCGCGCGCAGTTCATTGTTCATTCTTCATGTCTCCCTGCGGTGATTTATGTGTCCGCCGTTTTCGATTTAACGTGTCAAAACCCGTTCCTACACACTATATCGTATGCATGTCCGGTCTATTTGTCGTTTTCATGGTTCTGGCGATGGTCGCCACGCTAGCCGTGCTCGTCGTGGGTATCATCGGCATGGCAAGCGGTGGTGACTTCAATCGCCGCTATGCCAACAAACTGATGCGTGCGCGGGTTGTCTTGCAGGCGGCGGCGCTGCTTCTTTTTGCGATCGTCCTGTTTTTTGTCGGAAAAGGGTGCCGCGTAGCAAAACATGACCTGCGCGTCGCGGCGACCGGTACTGTGGACGAAACCAACGCCACTATCGGCCTGGTGCGGCTGCATGCCGACGAGGCCATTGATAAGGTTTTATCCCGGATCCAGAACGACCTGTTCGACCTTGGGGCCGACCTGTGCACACCGGAAGGCGGGGCGCGCGGTTCAGGCGCCTTGCGTGTGACCCAGCCGCAGGTTGACTGGCTGGAAGGCGAAATCGACCGGTTCAATGAATCCCTGGCGCCACTCAACAGTTTCGTCCTGCCCGGGGGCTCGGCTGCCGCGGCCCATCTGCACCTGGCGCGAACCGTTGCGCGCCGGGCGGAACGGCTGGTGACGGAACTGGCCACAATCGAGATGGTCAGCGGCATTGTCATCGCCTATCTGAACCGGCTGTCCGATCTGTTATTCGTGCTGGCAAGGGCCTGCAACGATGACGGTGCGGGAGATGTGCTGTGGGTGCCGGGCGCCAACCGCTGAATCCAAACGGTTCATCCGATGATCGTTGAAGCGTTGCAATGGGTTTTGACGCCTGCGCCGCGTTGGGCGCGGCGGGCCGGCTATCTCAGGGAACTGATCTCTATTCAGGCACAGCATCGTCGCTGGCGGCGCCAATGGGCGCCCCATCTGCAGCAATCGAAGGATGCGATCCGTATCGCGATGGCCCGATGCACGACGCGCCGTCACGCAATGGTATACGGCTCCGGCCTGCTGCTGGATATTCCACTGGCGGAACTGGCCGCATGTTTCGAGAGAGTGACACTGGTCGATGTTGCGCATCTCTGGCCGACGCGGCTCGCTGTGCGACGGTTCCCGAATGTTACGCTGGTGGCGCGCGACATTTCCGGCGTGGCGGATGGATTGCTGGAGGGCGCGGCACAGGGCGCGGACCGTCCACCGCAGCCACAGCCCAAACTGCCGCAGGATTACAGTTCGGTCGATTTCCTTGTATCCGCCAATGTATTATCCCAATTGGCCGTGACACCCTTGCGCTTTCTTTCGCGGCATATTGTTCTGCCTGAGGAAGAGGCACTTCGCTTCGCAGCGGATATGGCGCAATCCCATTTGGTCCATCTGCGGCAATTCGATGCAATCTGTTGTCTGGTCACGGATACGCGGCGCGAAACTCTGTCCCGGGATGGTGCGGTGCACAATGCAGAAGAGCAGCTGCCGGGAATTCAATTGCCGCCGCATGACTGTTCATGGGATTGGGAAATCGCGCCGCGAGGTGAGATTTCGACGGAATACAGCGTGCGGGCACGAATGCTTTCCGTCACCATATTGCCGCAAAACGATGGGTCGGGGCGGCAAAACGGCGCGGGTGGCCGTCTTGACACGGTTTGGAGGCGGGCCTAAACAGGACCCCGCCTCAGCCAAGAATGTAGGGAAAATATAGCGATGAAAATCCTCGTCCCCGTGAAGCGGGTCGTCGATTACAACGTCAAGGTCCGGGTAAAATCCGACGGGACCGGCGTTGAAACGGCGAATGTTAAAATGTCGATGAATCCATTCGATGAAATCGCCGTTGAAGAAGCGCTGCGCCTGCGCGAAGCCGGCACGGTCGAGGAAGTAATCGTCGCTTCCATTGGCGTTCAGCAGTGTCAGGAAACCATCCGAACGGCCCTCGCAATGGGCGCGGATCGTGGTGTGCTGGTCCTCACGGATGAAAACCTGGAACCTCTCGCAGTTGCGAAAGCGCTAAAGGCGGTGGTCGAAAAGGAAAGCCCGGACATCGTTATCCTTGGCAAGCAGGCCATTGACGATGACAGCAACCAGACCGGCCAGATGCTGGCGGCGCTTATGGGCTGGAGCCAGGCGACCTTTGCGTCGAAGATCGAAGTCGGCGACGGATCGGCCGATGTGACCCGCGAAATCGATGGCGGGCTGGAAACGATCAATGTGAAGCTGCCGATGATCGTGACGACGGATCTGCGCCTTAACGAGCCGCGCTATGCGTCGCTGCCGAATATCATGAAGGCGAAGAAGAAGACCATCGACACGATGAGCCCGGCCGATATCGGTCTGGATACCACGCCCCGCCTGAATGTTCTGAAGGTTGTGGAGCCGGCCCAGCGCAAGGAAGGCGTGAAGGTGGCCGATGTGGCGGAACTCGTCGACAAACTGCGTAACGAAGCGAAGGTAATCTGATCATGGCCAATCTGGTGATCGCCGAGCATGACGGCACGAGCGTCAAGCCCGCAACGCTGAATGCGGTGACGGCCGCCGCCGAAATCGGTGGCGATGTGGATATTCTGGTGGCCGGCAGCGGCTGCGGCGCCGTGGCGGAAGCCGCCGCGCAGATCGCAGGTGTCAGCAAGGTGCTGTGCGCCGATTCGGCGGAATATGCCAATCAGCTGGCGGAAAACCTCGCGCCGCTGGTGGTCAATCTCGCCGCGAATTACAGCCATGTCCTGGCGCCGGCAACGACCAACGGCAAGAACCTGATGCCGCGCGTCGCGGCCCTGATGGATGTGCAGCAGGTTTCGGAAATTACCGCGGTTGTTTCCCCGGATACATTCGAACGCCCGATTTATGCCGGCAATGCCATCGCGACGGTCCAGTCGTCTGATGCGATCAAGATCATCACGGTTCGCATTACCGGCTTTGACGGGGCCGCCGCCACGGGTGGCAGCGCCAGTGTCGAAGCGGTCGGGGGAACCGGTGATGCCGGCCTGTCCAGCTTCCTGCGGGCGGAAATCAGCAAATCCGAGCGGCCCGAACTGACCTCGGCGGGGATCGTTATCTCCGGCGGGCGCGGCATGCAGAATGGCGAAAACTTCGCCATGCTGGAAAAGGTCGCGGATATTCTGGGCGCTGCCGTCGGTGCCTCGCGCGCGGCGGTTGATGCGGGCTTCGTGCCGAACGAATACCAGGTCGGCCAGACCGGCAAGGTCGTGGCGCCGGATCTGTATATCGCGGTCGGCATTTCCGGCGCGATCCAGCATCTCGCCGGTATGAAGGACAGCAAGGTAATCGTCGCGATCAACAAGGACGAGGAAGCGCCGATCTTCCAGGTAGCCGATTACGGCCTGGTTGGCGACCTGTTCACCGTGATTCCGGAACTCGAAGCGGAACTGAACAAGACGGCCTAACGTTCGCGGCTGCGGCCGCGCAAACAGGACGCGTAATATGATCAAGACGATTGGTATCATCGGCGCCGGACAGATGGGCAGCGGCATTGCGCATGTCGCGGCCCTTGCCGGCTTCGATGTCCGGATTCTCGATGTCAATGAAGCGGCCCTGAACGCGGTCAAAGGCGACATCGACCGGAACATGGATCGGCAGGTGCGCCGCTCGCTGGTCAGCGAGGCTGACCGGACGGCGGCGCTGGGCCGGATTACCACCAGTTCGGATTATGCGGTGTTCGGTGACTGCAACATCGTCATCGAGGCGGCGACCGAGAACGAGGCGATCAAGAAGGAAATCTTCAAGACGCTGGTGCCGCATCTTTCCGCCGAGGCAATCATCGCTTCCAATACCTCGTCGATCTCGATCACCCGCCTGGGCGCATCGACCGACCGGCCCGGCCGTTTCATCGGCATGCATTTCATGAATCCGGTGCCGATGATGAAGCTGGTGGAGCTGATTCGCGGTCTCGGCACGGATAAGGAAACCTACGAGACCGTCCGGGAGCTGGCGCTGAAGATGGGCAAGACCGTCGCCTCGGCGGAGGATTTCCCGGCCTTCATCGTCAACCGGATCCTGCTGCCGATGATCAACGAAGCGGTCTACACGCTGTATGAAGGCGTCGGCAATGTGGAAGCCATCGATACAGCAATGAAACTGGGCGCCAACCATCCGATGGGGCCGCTGGAACTGGCCGATTTCATCGGGCTGGATACCTGCCTTGCGGTCATGCAGGTGCTGTATGAGGGACTGGCGGACACGAAATACCGCCCCTGCCCGCTGCTGGTGAAATATGTCGAAGCCGGCTGGCTCGGCCGCAAATCCGGCCGTGGCTTCTACGATTACGGCGGCGAAACGCCCGTCCCGACCCGCTAAACCCTGACGCGCTATTTCTCGTCCAGCACTTCCCGGATCAATGCCACCGCTTCCGGTGAATCCCATTCCGCCGTGCCGGCAAGCGAGCCGACGATCCGGCCTTCGCGGTCGATCAGATAGGTCGTCGGCATGCCGGTCACGCGAAAGCCGCGGGCCAGTTTCATGCGGGTGTCGAAATGGGATGTGAAATTTTCGATGCCCAGTTTTTTTAGGAAGGGAATGGCGACTGCGGCGCCCTTGCGGTCCTCGCTGATGGCGAGGATTTCGAAGTCTTTATCCTCAATGGCGGCCTTCAGCCGGTCCAGCGATGGCATCTCGCGAATACAGGGGGCGCACCAGGTGGCCCAGAAATTGACCAGGACAACCTTGCCCCGGAACGATGCCAGGGTGACGCTTTCACCGGACGCGTTCAGGAAATCGACGTCCGGCGCTGGAAGTAATGGATCGTTGCGGGTAAATT
>CAXBEC010000097.1:0-7913 GCA_963974145.1 uncultured Alphaproteobacteria bacterium
GGCAAGACATATTCGCCCAGCCAGACCACGGCACAGATGGTAACCAGCGAAACCAGATTGTAGGTGAGCCGGTACCATCGACCGAGGCCGGCCAGTGTGGCCTTGACGCTTTCAGAGGCCAGCAGCGAATGCGACGCGCCGAACCCGATCCAGGCCAGCGCATATATCAGATGTCCGGCAGCCGTCACTTGCCGAGCCGGCGCAGCGTCTCCGTCGTGCTGTGCCCGTCAAGGATTTCCGCCAGCACAACCTTGCCGCCCCAGGATTCGACCTCGTTGCGGCCGACGACCGCATCGACCGTATAGTCGGCGCCCTTGACCAGGACGTCCGGCCGCACAGCCGAGATCAGGTTCAGCGGCGTGTCTTCGGAAAAGATCACCACAAGATCCACCGCGCTGAGCGATGCCAGCACCGCGGCGCGGCCCGCCTCGTTCTGCACCGGGCGCGCCGGGCCTTTCAGCCGCTTGACTGATTCATCACTGTTCAGCCCGACGACCAGGCGGTCGCACTGTGACCGCGCCTGGTTGAGCAGCGAAATATGACCGGGATGCAGCAGGTCAAAGCAGCCATTCGTAAACCCGACCCGGCGACCCTGTGCGCGCCAGCCTTCAACACGGTCACGCGCCGATTCCAGCGTCGCTACCTTGGCCTCACCGGTCAGGAATTCCTCCTCGTGCAATGCCGCGAGGATTTCGCTGGCATAGGCCGCGGCCGTTCCGACCTTGCCGACGGCGACGCCGGCCGCCGCGTTCGCCAGCCGCGCCGCCAGCAGCATTGGCACGCCCAACGCCAGGCCGGCGCCCAGCGCCGCCACCACCGTATCGCCGGCGCCCGACACGTCGAACACGGCCCGGGCCCGGGCCGGCAGATGATGCACCAGGTCACCCTGTACCAGCGTCATGCCCTGTTCACTCCGCGTCGCCAGGACCGCCCCGACACCGCATTCGCCAATAATCCAGCGGCAGGCCGCGACGATATCGGCATCACTGGCAACCGGCATGCCGCTCGCTTCCGCCAGTTCGGCCCGGTTCGGCGTCACCAGCGTCGCGCCGCGGTATCGGGAATAATCCGTTCCCTTGGGGTCGACGATAACCGGCTTTCCGGCGTCATTCGCAACAGCAATCAGCGCCGAAATCATACCAGGGTCGAGAACCCCCTTGCCGTAATCCGATAAGACCAGCGCGGCGCAATCGGCCAGCGCCCCGGCCGCATGGTCCAGCAACGCCGAACGACCGGCGGCATCAATTGTCACCGGGGCTTCATGGTCGGCGCGCAGCAATTGCTGTCCACCCGTGACAAAGCGTGTCTTGATCGTGGTACGACGCCCGGGAACGGTCACGAGATGCGCATCGGCGCCGACCGTCGCGCCGAGCAGGCTCGCCAGCGTCCCACCGGACGCATCATCGCCGACCGCCGCGACCAGGTCGGCACATGCGCCGAAGGCAACGAGGTTGCGCACGACATTTCCGGCGCCGCCGATCATTTCAGATTCATCCTCAACCAGTAGTACGGGAATCGGTGCTTCGGGCGAAACCCGCTCAACCCGGCCGGTAACAAACCGGTCCAGCATCAGGTCGCCGACACACAGCACCCGCGCGCCACCCATCCGGCCGACGAGGGCCGCTGTTTCCGATATTTCTGTCATGCCCGCTTTGTCCTGCATTTCAATGCCGCGTGGCTAATCCATTCCCCGGCGCCATGCAAGTGCTGCCGTTTGCATGCAGGTCAGACCTGAAGAAACAGACGCTGCGTTTCCGAAAGCACAACCGCTGTCAGTTCCCGGCCATAGCCGGCGCCGGTATCGATGCCGATCCGGTTAGACCGGTTCACCACCCGGGGTACCACCGTATGGCCATACACAATGACATGGCCGTGATCGTCGTCCGAATCGTGGAATTCGTCGCGGATCCACATAAGGTCGGCCGGGTGCTGTTCCGCCAGGGGCCGGCCGGGCCGGACCCCCGCATGGACGAAGGCGTAATCTCCTTCCACATGTGACAGCGACAGGGAATCCAGAAACCGCCTGTGACCGGCCGGAAAATTCGCGGCAAACGCTTTTTGATGCGCCACCAGTTCAGAAAAATCAGGCATCGAGTCCCGGCAGTCCACCCCATAGCTGCGCAGGGTCGCATCGCCGCCATAGGCGATCCAGTTGGCGCCCGATTCAAGGTCGCCATCCAGAAACCGCAATACGATGTCTTCGTGATTACCCTTCAAGAACACGCTGGAAAATCCCGGCAGCGGCTGCCTGATCAACCGGTCGATCACCCCTGCGGAATCCGGTCCCCTGTCGAAATAGTCACCGACATAAACGACCACACGCCGGCGTTCGGGCGCCGCCGCCGCATCATCGGCAATCAATGCCTGCAATGCGGCCAGCCGATCACTATGGCCGTGTATATCGCCCACCGCATAGACGCGTGTATCGGCCGGCGGCCGGCTGTTAAACGTTGTCTTGAAGCGCTGGAACATTAAGGGCCGGATGTTATTGTTCAACCGTTGTCACGGGATCGCCAAAAGACGCCCATTCGGTTCGCCCGTCACGGTTTTCAATATAGTTGATCAGCGCCGTCACCGCACGCCGGTCGAACGCCTGTCCTGTTTCCTGCTGCAGGATCGCCATCGCGCGGTCGAATTCCATCCCCTGGCGATAAGAACGGGCACTGACCATTGCAACAAAAGTATTCGCTACCGCCACGATACGCGCGGTCAGCAGTATATCCTCGCCCTTCAGGCCCTTCGGGATACCGGAGCCGTCATAATGTTCCTGTAATTGGCGAATTGTCTCTGCGATGGGGCCGTCGAATTCGATATCAGCAACCAGGTCGGCGCTGGCCAGGACGCTGTCGCGAACCAGCTGGATTTCGGCTTCGGTCAGGGCCTCGGTCTTGGTCAGTATTGATTCCGGCACCGCGATCTTGCCGAGATTCATCAGGTGACCGGCTATTTCCACCACTTCGCCATCAGCGGAATCGAGATCCATTTCCGCGGCAATCGCCCGCGCCACGAGGCCGACACGGACTGAATGATTGGCGGAATAGGGGTCCCGTCGGTCAACCACGCCGACCAGCGTATTGACCAGCTGGCGCATGACCCGTTCGCGCCTGGTGCGTTCGCTCACCGCTTCGGTGATGTCCTGGGAAACCACAAGAACGCCCTGCGGTTCGTTCCGCGTGACCGGCATCGGGATCAGGTCGGAGCTATAAACACGCTCTTCACCGGTTTCGCCCTCGATCGTATGTATATGACTGTCCGGTTGCCCGTCCTCGAGACAATCGGCGACCCAGCCGGCAATCCGCTTTCCGACAATCGGACCAACAATGCTGCTGACATGCTTGCCACGCAGCGCTGTCCGGTCGAGACCGCTCTGTTCGACCGCAACCCTGTTGAACCAGCGGTAATGGCCGTCGGGATCATAGATGATGATGGAGTTCGGCTGGTTGTCGGTAATCAGATGCATAAAATCGCGCTGGTTCTGAAATTCCGCGGCCAGTTCCTCAAAGCGGCGGGCGGCTTCTGTCGCGCGGCGCGATGTGCCGTAATACCAGAGCGCCGCCATGCCGATCAGCACCAGCCCGATGATCAGCAGGAAGGCAATGCCGATCTGCCGAATGCGGGATTCCGATTCCGCCAGCGCCTCCGCGACATCCACCTTGTACAGCAACCCCCAGGGCACGCCATCAATGGCGCGGGATGTGACAAGCACCTCGGTGTCGTCATAATCGCGTTTGCGGGCAAACCCACCGGGCGATTTCAGGGCGAAGCTTGCGGCGAGATCCGGCGTATCTTCCGCCAGCCGACGCACAAGGGGCGCGGTACCGTCGGCCTGCGGCGAGAGATAAACCACGCCAGCCCCGTCACGCTGGACAAGCAGCGCCTCGGCTGTTCTGTCGACGCTGCCGGGTTGTTTCAACCGTGCGAACAATTCCGGTGCCGCGGTTTTAACACCGAGCACCCGGCCGATTGGCGGATCCGTCGTAACATCCGCCTGAACGTCGAAAATCGGTACCACAAAGGCCACTACAGGTGCGCCGGACGGGCCGGCGAAAATACTGGAAACGGCACTTCTGGCCTGATCGGCTTCTGCGATGAAGGCCGCCAGCCGGCCTTCGATCCGCGGCATCGACGGGCTGGCCACAATGACCCGGCCTTCGTCATTCAACAGTGCAATTCCCGCGACGCCAGTGATTTCCACATTGGCCGAAATGACGGGCGGCGCGATATCCGGCGCGAACTTTTCGCGCTGCGCCACCACTGTCAGCAGATTGCGCAGATAGGATGCCTCCGCCGTATCGGCGCTGGTGTCGCCTTCTGACAGGACAGAAAGATACAACTGCAACGAACCGTTTTCGGCAAGGTCGTGCATCACCGCCAGTTGCGTAGCGATCCAGGCCTCGACATCGGCAAGGCGGCTGTCGGCGACGATACCCAGACGCTGCTGCCAGCGCTTCAGCTCACGTTCCCGTTCGGCATCCGTAAACGCAAACACGGCATAAACACCGATCCCCGCCGCGACGATAATCGCTATGGCGGTGGACACCATGCGCATCAATGCACGGCGGCCATCGGGTCCTGTTTTTGCTTCGTCCAAGGCTATCCTCGCAACGTCCCGGCAGTAATCGTTATAGGCGTATGCGACACAGTTAATGAACTTCGTTAATTTTTTATTAGACGTTTTCCGGCTAATCTCCAAGAAGGGTCACAATTAGGGGGTCACCGGTGCGGATATCCCGGCGGCATTTGGGCTGGACGTTTCTGGCAGGGGTATTCTGCGCGATGGTCATGCCATGCGCAGCGGTGGATGCCATTGCCAGTGAAAACAAGGAAGCCGCCGCGCCCCATCCACTTTTGTTCGGCACGCGGGAATTCCGGTCATCGAAACTGACGAAGTTCAGTAAATGGACCGGTGTCATGGCCCGTTACGAATCAGAAATCAATTCTCGACGGCAGAAATGCCGCGTTTCGCGGGTGAACAGTTGCGCGCTGGAGCGCTGGGAGAAGTTCCTGGAAGACATCTCCGGCCTGCCGCGCCGCGAGCAGGTCGAGAAAGTGAATGCCTATCTGAACGATCTCGTCTACATCGTCGATCCGGTCAATTACGGCGCCAGGGATTACTGGGCTACGCCGAAGCAGTTCTTCGACCGCAATGGCGATTGCGAGGATTATGCGATTTCGAAATACATTTCGCTGCGGTCATTGGGGATACCGGCCAGCGAAATGCGCGTTGTCGTGCTGAACGACCTGAACCTGAAAATCGCGCATGCCGTTCTCGTCGTCTATTTGAACGGCGAGGCCCTGATTCTGGACAACCAGATATCGCAGGTCATCAACGCCGACCGCATCCGCCACTACAAACCAATCTATTCAATCAATGAACAGAACTGGTGGCTGCACCGCGGATAGACGTCAGAATATCGCCGTCAGATTAAAAAACGCACGCGTCCCCGTACTGTCACGAGTCGCAACCGGCCGCGTCAGCGGCACTGCAACCTCCAAATTGAAACGGATGTTCCCCGCCGCCACCAGCCTGACACCTGCACCCGTGGAAGAAATCGACTCACGTAGCGTGCCGACACCGGCGGTGGCGTTCCAGACCGAGCCGAGATCGTAAAACGTATAAACCTGATACCCGCTAACCCATTTCCATCCCGTATTCGCGCTGTAGTTCAGTTCGAGTGAGCCCGCCAGCGCCTTGTCCCCGGTCACTTCCGAAAAATCATAGGCGCGACCATACTGGGTGCCACCGAGGCCGACTTCCTCACCCGAAAGCAGCGACTGGGCCGACCATTGTCCGCCGACCTGCGCCTGCATTCCAAAATTTCCGAACAGATTCTGCTGTCGCGCGATATTGGCGTTCAGCTTGGTAAAATCGCTCTTCCCGTCCGCCCGCGACAGGTTGCGCGATCCTTCTTCGGTAGCGTCAAGGATATTCAGGCCCTGGCTTGCCTGGAATGTAGCGCTCGTGGTGCCGTTGTCATGCACCAGCATATATTCGAGATCCGCACGCAGCACTCTCAACCGGTCGTCGCTTGTGTTCTGTTCAAACGCCGTCTGGACAGAGTCATGATAATCGAATGTTCCAGTCAGCCACAGGTTCTGCTTACTGGCCAGAATGAGCGGGTAACGGAGACGAAACTGGGCGCGCGACGCATGGCTCTCGGTCCCCAGAATATTCTGTTCCGATCCCGGGTCGACTTCGGTCTGGGACAACTGGACCGCATAGCTCAGTCCGTTATCCCCCAGCGCCTGAGTGTATGTTCCTTCCAGATACATCAGTTCGCTTGGCTGTGTCGGTACGGTAAACATGCCGAACTGGAATCGTTCGCGCCAACCCAGCAACCCGTTCAGCCCGACGCTTGCCCAGCCCTGCGACCGGCCGACCGACGGCGTGCCGCGATTGTCGACAAACGTATAACCGTCCACCGGTTTGTATGACGTTCGCAGTACGACGGCATAACGCCCACTATCCGGATCAATGGCCCGCAGCCGTGGCTCGACCCGAAGCCCGGCAGTATTGTTGATCAGCAGGACACTGCGCTCCAATGTCTTCAGACGCAGTGGTCGTTCCGCTGTTATGCGCCGGGCATAGATATCAATCGCGTCCTGCGGGATGTCTTTACCTTCGTAAACGACGTCGTCGACATAGCCCTCGATAACCGTGATTCGTACGACGCCGGAGGCGAGGTCCTGCGGCGGCGCAATAGCGCGCGAAAGGATATAGCCTTCATCGCGGTATTTTTTGGTAATCTGGGCGAGAATATTTTCGACATCCGCAAGCGTGATATTTCGCGCCAGCAGGTCTTCATAATACGGCGCGAACGACACCGGGTCGAAGATCGTGGCCCCGTCGATAATCACCGCGGCGAGGACAAAACGGGCATCTGTCGGCTCGGCTGGCCGTACGGGTTGTTCCGGCAATAGCCGAATTTCTGTATCTGCAGGACGGAGGATGGGTTTCGACTGCTCGATTTGGCGCTCGATTTGACCCGGTTCCGCCGATTGCTGGGCGCCAAGCGGCATGGCCGCAAAACAGGCAACGGCAGATACGGCAAGAAAAGTCCGCAGTTTTTGCAGGAGCCCGTTCATTGCACCGTTCCTGCCAGCATGTGCCCACCCCGCATAGGCCACTCGTATTCGATAAGTAAATATCGAACGTTTCGACCCTAAAGTAAAACGGAATAGATAAACGGCTTGTTAATTTATCTAAAATTTGATCTGTTTTTTTCGCTTATTATTGTAAAATAACGACATAAAAACAATGCATTAACCTTTTTCTATACCCCGTTTGGAGGACGTATCAGGTCCCGGTCCCGAGTAGACATATATCCATGCGGATGTTTGCCGCTCTGACTAGGGACTGATTTAATGAAATGCCTTGATAGCCGCCCCTTCCTCTTCCTCCTTATAGCGATGATCGGCCTCTTTGCCGGTCCGGCGCTGGCGCAGAACAGCCTGCCCTGGACCGTACAAAACGTCAGCGGTGATGCCCGGCACACGGTCGGCGGCGCGGAATCGCCGCTGGCGGGCGGCGACCGGATCGGTATCGGCAGCAAGGTCACGACGGCGGCAGATGCGCGGGTTGTCCTGGCCCGCGGGGCGGAACGGATGACCATGTCTCCCGGTAGCGAGATCATGATCCCGGCAGAAACCGGGAACATGGTGACCCGTATCATGCAAAACCTTGGCACGCTGCTCTTGAAAGTGAACAAGCGATCGGAACAGCATTTCGAGGTCGCGACGCCGTATCTCGCGGCGGTCGTCAAGGGGACGACATTCACCGTCAACGTAGATCAGAATGGCAGCGCCGTTCATGTCGTCGAAGGCCTGGTCCAGGTCAGTGACTTTAAAACCGGCCGAAGCGGCCTGGTTCGTCCCGGCCAGACCGGCGTTGTGCCTTCCACCCCGGGTGGCGG
>CAXBEC010000098.1:0-7885 GCA_963974145.1 uncultured Alphaproteobacteria bacterium
CGATGGCCTTCTCGCCGCCCTTTACCGCCACATACATGGTTCAGGCCTCCACGCGAACGGAGCGCGGCAGGCCGGCAAGCCGGTCGCCGGCGACGAACAGGAAATCAACCCCCAGCGGGAATTGCGCGTTGCTGGTGCGGACGGCGTCCCACAAGCCGGGCGTGGCGCCGGTGACGTCCAGCCGGTGTTCGTGTTCAATTCCGGGGCCGGTCAGGCGGGCGCCGGTACCGTCTTGCAGCCCGGCTGACTGCACGATCAGCGTCGTGGACCGGTCCGGATATTCGGCGTCACCCGCGTTGAAGGCGGCGATCCCGGCCATGTCCGGCAAAGCCGACAGGATGGCGAAGCCGGCCGTTTTCGGATCTTCCGTGATCGTGCAGCCGGTATGGAAGCGCAGGAAGGATTCGATCGCGACCGTGCGCAGTGGCGCATCGAGCCAGAGGGTCGTGTCCCGGTCCAGCAGGCACAGGCAGATTCCGGCACTGGCGGTGGCGAGCCCGTCCGGCACCGCCAGGTCGATCGGCATCAGGCCGATACGGCCGGGCCGTGACAGCGCGTCCAGGACGGTGCGGAAGATCGACTGGGAGTCGAAAACGGGATCCGCGAAGCCGGGCAGGGGTGTTTGCAATGCTGTGGCCACGTCTATTCTCCGCGCACCATGGTGAAGAACTCGACGCGGGTGGCGTCGGTTTTGCGCGATGCGGCGTCGGCGGCCTGGCGGCGTTTGTCCTTCAGGACCGGCAGGATGCTGTCGCGCGCGGATGCGCCCTGTGCTGAATCCTGGAACAGGGCGTCGAACCGGGCGGTCAGTTCCGCATGGCGGCGGTCCCGACCTAGCACATAGCCGACCCCCATGATTTCCGAATTGTCGCCCGAATCTTCCGTGGCGACGACACAGCGGCTGATGCTTGCCTCGCCCAGGTTGAAGGGGCGGCCGGACCCGTCGGCGCGGCCGCGGATCATGGTCAGGCCGGATTCGGAATTGCGCAGGGTGCGGAAGGCATGCCCCGCATCCAGCTCGCGCCAGAAACGCTCCAGGTCGTCACGGGTTGCCGTACTCAGCACGGCGAGCCATTCCTGGCGTATCTTCTGGGTCTCCATGCGGACTCGCTGACGGCTAATGTGTGTGTCGGATTTGCGGGGCGTGTCCGAACAACGGGAGGCGCAACATGGGCGGCCGCAATGTCACGGGTTTGACAGTTGGATGAAACTTTTGTGACGGTCGGGACGTTGAACCATCAGCGGCGTTGCAATTACATGCTGCTGAAACAAATAACCGCTACGCATGCCGATACATGACGTGAAGAACGGAGAATCGTATTCCATGCCGGAAAAACAGAAGCCAGGGCCTCTGATACTGGTCGTTGGACCCAGCGGCGTCGGCAAGGATACGCTGCTCGCCGGCGCCCGCGAACAATTGGGCGACAGTGGCCGGTTTGTTTTCCCCCGGCGATACATCACCCGGCCGGCGGATTATGGCGGCGAGGATCATGTGCCGGTGTCGCCGGAAGCCTTCGAAGCGATGCGTGCCGACGGCAAATTCCTGCTGCACTGGTCCGCACATGGATTCCACTATGGCGTCTCTGGCAGTATTGTCGAGGATCTGCGCCAGGGCTGCGCCGTTGTCGTCAACGGGTCGCGCGGTGTTGTGGCGGATGCCCGAGAACGGATCCATCCGCTTCACGCGGTCCACGTCACCGCGTCGCGCGACGCGATCGCCGAGCGGCTGTCCCGCCGCGGTCGGGAAACCGCTGAACAGTCGAAGCAGCGGCTGGACCGGGCGGTGGCTGCGACGGGCAATGGCGATATTGTGTTTCAGAACGATCTGCCTGTTAAACAGGCAATAAGCGCCTTCGCGGATGTCCTGGCAGGTCTTTCCGGCTGATTGTCGGAACAATTTCTTGCCAAGGCAGGGCGCGACTGCTACCGCGACGCGGTACCTGTTGGATCAGGTCCCGAAATGATGAACCGGCTGAACGATAAAAAGAGGAGAGACGATATGTCCTTTGAATTGCCCCCCCTGCCATATGCCAAGGATGCGCTGGCGCCGCATATGTCCGAGCAGACGCTCGATTTCCATTACGGCAAGCACCACAACGGTTATGTGGTCAAGCTGAACAGCCTGGTACCGGGTACCAAGTATGAGTCGATGAGCCTGATGGATGTTATCGCCGAAAGCAGCAAGGTTGCCGCCGACAAGGGCATCTTCAACAACTCCGCCCAGATCTGGAACCACTCGTTCTTCTGGGCCGGCATGTCGGCGGGCGCTTCCAAGCCGTCCGGCCGCCTGGCGGAACTGATCGATTCCAGCTTCGGCTCCATGGCCGATTTCAAGGCGAAGTTCCTGGATGTCTCCGCCAACCATTTCGGCAGCGGCTATTCCTGGCTGACCCTGGATAGCGGCAAGCTGGTCCTGTCCAGCATGGGCAATGCCGAAACCCCGATCGCATCCGGCGGCAAGCCGCTGCTGAATTGCGACGTCTGGGAGCATGCCTACTATCTGGATTACCAGAACCTGCGCCCGAAATTCCTGGAAACCTTCTTCGACACGCTGGTCAACTGGGACGCCGTCGCGACCCGGCTCGCCGCGATCGAAAAGGACGGTTCGGTCGAAGTCTACTAGAACGGAACAGACCCGTTTTTCGGGAAGGGCGTCGGCATTGCCGGCGCCCTTTTTGCGTCTGAATTGGGTCGCCGCGTCAGACCTTGCCGCCGGCGGCGAGGATCTCCTTGACCAGTTCCGGATGCCAGTGGCTTTTAGCGGTGCCGCCGCCGGCGTTGATTGCCAGCAGCCAGGCGGTTTCCTCACCGATATTCTCCGCCCCGTGCATCACGTCCGGGGGCACCGAAATCACGTCCCAGGCGCCCAACTCGACTGCCTGCTCCGTTTCGCCGCTGATATTGATCCGCCAGCGCCCCGACATCGGGATGAAGACTTCCGCGTTGGAATGGGCATGGGTGCCGATTCCCTTGCCCGGTTCGCAGGAAATATAGACGACCGAAAAATCCTTCACGTCGCCGGTGCCCTTGCCCGCCGCCGTTTTCTCCGCTGGCCGGCCGACTACCGCATAGCGATGCCGTGCAAATCGCTCCAGCGCCATATCGGCGGGCTGGAACGGCGATTCCATTGAGTCCAGTTCGTCAAAGCGGATGACCTGGTTTTCCGGGTCGATATCGGTTGGCATCGTCTTCTCCTGTACTCGGGATTCACGGCACGATGACATGCGCGGTTCGATTGCGCTACTGTTGCGCGCAACGGCTCAACAATTACAGGAGGGAATTCGAGATGGAACTACACAGGGCAAATTCGCGCCAGACCAAACAGGCCCCGGCGGACAATTTTACGGGCGTTGTGCTGCAGGACCCGGTCATTGTCGGTACCGCCCCGTCACGCATGCGGGCGACCAATGTGACCTTCACCCCCGGCGCGCGGACCGCATGGCATGCGCATCCAGTCGGGCAGACGCTGTATGTTGTCTCCGGCGTCGGCCGGGTCCAGTTGGAAGGCGAACAGGTGCAGGAACTGCATCCCGGCGACACGGCGGTGATCCCGCCCAACACGCGTCACTGGCACGGGTCGGCCGGCGACCGGCTGTTCACCCATCTGGCGATGTCGGAAATTGACGACCAGGGCAATGGTACGCAATGGTTCGAGCAGGTGTCCGATGCGGATTACAGTGCTACGCCGGCGCCGGTAAAATAACGTGACAATATCCGGGCGGGGTTTCGGCCCCGTCCGGGACTTATTCCGGGGGAAGAAGAAAATGGATTTGACGGTAAACCGCCTGTCGGATGTTTTGGGCGCGGAAGTCATCGGCGCCGACCTGTCGCGGCAGGATGACGATGCACAGGCGACGGCGCTGCACCGGGCGCTGCTGGATAACGGCATCATCGTGATCCGCGACCAGCATATCGCGCCGGATGACCATATCGCGTTTTCGAAACGCTTCGGCGAGCTGTCGGTCCATGTGCTGACCGATTTCCAGCTTCCCGGATATCCCGAAATCACCTGCATTTCCAACAAGCGGGAAAACGGCAAGGCCATCGGCATCGCCGATGCGGGGCGGCACTGGCATTCCGACCAAGCCTATGAACGCATCCCGGCCATGGGCTCGCTGCTGCATGCGCAGGAAATCCCGCCCGAAGGCGGCGATACCCTGTTCTGCAACATGTATGCGGTGCTGGAGGCGATGCCGGAATCGCTGCGCTCCCGGATCGAGGGCAAATACGCGGTCTTCAATTACCAGCGCGAATACAACCGGCTCAAATCCGGCAATGCGGACCGCAAGGCATTGACACCGGAACAGATCGCCCGCACCACAGGGGCGACCCACCCGATCATCCGCACTCATCCGGAAACCGGGCGCAAGGCGCTGTATGTCTCCGAAGGCCATACCGAATACATCAAGGGCATGGAGGATGAGGAAGGCGAGGCGCTGTTGCAGGAACTCTTCGCCTTCAGCAAGCGGCCGGAATTCATCTACCGCCATGTCTGGCAGCCGCATGACCTGATCTTCTGGGACAATCGCTGTACGATGCACAATGCGGTGCCCTATAACCCGGCCCATACGCGCCACATGTACCGTACGACGATCATTGGCGACGTGCCGGTTTAGCGCGGGCCTCCCTGCCGGCCTGGAACGTTGCCGCCAGATGTCGGATTTTTTTACAGATGCCTTCCAGGTGGAATTCCGTTCAGGAAATTGATTTTCAACGGTTTTTCTGATGTCTGTCGCATGAGGCGGGCAAAAAGTGCCGGAATTCTTTACAGTTTGCGCCGCGCGGCCCGTAAGAGCCGGCCCGGCCCGGCGGCCTATCGCGGTTTCCCGCCAATGGCATTGATTTTGCGTGAAGTCGGGGCAGGGGCGTTGTTACAGGAAGTAGAGTATGAACTTGTTATCTTTTCGGGGACTGATGGTCGCGGCTTGCATGGCCGGGGCCTCGGTCCTGTCATCCGGCGTGGCAAACGCCATCACGACATCGTCATTCGAAGGCACAGTGGTCGGCGGCAGCTTCGACGGCACCGTCGGCACCGGCAGTTTTACCTTCAATGAATCGCTGGTCTCGGCTAACGGCGAGACAACTCTGACACCGTTGGAAGGGTTGGAGGTCGATTTCACGATCTTCGGCCAGACCTTTACCGAAGCAAACGACGTCGATTTCGACGGTTTTCCGGTGCTCACATTTTTTGACGGGATCGTTGAGAGCCTTGACTTCATTATCAGCGAAACCTTCGGCGATATCCTGACCGATATTGCCGAACCGGGCGTATTCGGTATCTCCATGCTGTTCCTGGAAGACGGAGCCGGCACCAATTTTGATTTCGTGGCCGACGTCACGATCGACGAAGGCTTCGCCGTTCCCGAACCGGGTGCCCTTGCGCTGATGGGGGCCGGTTTGCTGGCTCTCGGGCTGGCCCGCCGCCGCCGGTCCTGAATTCGCGCGGGGAAGCGGGATTGCCGGGCGGTTGCCCGGTTACATCGCCTTCCCCGCCGTCCAGCCGCCATCGACCATCAGGGTCGTGCCGGTGCAGAAGCTGGCGTCGTCGGAGGCGAGGAACAGGATCGCCTTCGCGATCTCGTGCGGTTCGCCCCAGCGGTGCAGCGCGTGGATGGCGCGGATCTTCTCGGCGTATTCCGCGTCCTGGAAATAGCGTTCGGTCATCGGCGTACGAGTCACGCCGGGGCCGACCGCATTCACCCGGATGCCCTGTTCGCCCCATTCCATCGCCATTTCCCTGGTCAGCCCGACCACCGCATGCTTCGACGCGGTATAGGCCGCGCGGTTCGGCGCCGCCATCACGCCCAGGGTCGAAGCCAGGTTGACGATGGCCCCCTTGCGTCCCGCCGCCACCAGGTTGCGCGCAAACGCCTGGCAGGACAGGAAGACCCCGGTCAGGTTCACGCTGATCACCTTGTTCCATTCCTCGATGGACAGTTCCAGCACCGGCACGATCTCCCGCACCCCGGCATTGGCGACGAGCACATCCAGCCCGCCAAACAATCCATCCGCGTCTGCCATGAAGGCGTTGACCGAATCCGGGCTGGTGACGTCCACGGCGAAGGCCTGTGCCGTACCGCCCTCGCCGGTGACATCCGCCACGACCCGCTCCGCCATCGCGATATCCAGATCGCCGGCGGCTACCTTCGCGCCCTCCCGCGCAAACTGCAGGCAGACATCCCGCCCGATCCCGCCGCCCGCGCCGGTGACGACGACCGTCTTGCCCTGAAACCGCATGATGTAATCCTCCCTGTAAATTCGTGGGGTTCACGGTAACGGGTTGCGTGGGGAAAGGCGATATCGGGCATTGGCCCCGATATTCATCAATTCGAAAGACCCGTCCGTTACACTTGCAGCACGGTAAAGCGGCCGATATCCGGGGAAGCGTTTCTTCGGATGACGCCCGAAAGCCGGATTTCGACGAACAATGCTGTGGAGTGAGCCCATGCCGATGGACCAGATGGCAAAACAGAAACGCTTCCTCATGGAGGTGGAACAGGGCGTTCGCGAAACCAACCAGAAGGTCATCCACGAGCGGATCCCCCCGGTAACGGCCGCAACCTTCCTGCCTTTCGCGAATTCGGTGGCCCGCCTGCGCGCGCGCTATCTGGAAGCGGCGTTCAAATTTACCGCCAAGCTGAACGACGACCCGATCGACGACAGCGAAATGGCGGAACTCCGGCGCCATCGCGAAACTTATGAAGAGGCCCGCGACGCCTTCGAAGCCCTGCGCCACGCTATCGACCGCGGCTATGTGGATATCGGTGAAGGATAGCGGGTGGAATGGCATACAGGCGATGCTATTCGCCTTTTTGATTCCGCGTCGGTGTTCGGGGCGGTCTGTCGCCTCATCAAAAGAAAATTCCGCCAATCAATTCATAAGTTATTGGTTTTTAAAACGATTACGCATTGGGTTATATGTGTCGGAATACTTTACACCGCCACGAAAAGACGCCCATACTTATATAAGTAATTGAATTTATAATAAAAAAATGTAGAAAAATTAGAATTTACGGGGCCCGGGCGGTAATGAGTGTCGGATAATTTTACAGTTAGGCCCGTAAAAGAAGGTGTCCCGTCGGCTTGGCAGTTTCTTCGTTTCGCCTGGAATTCCGTATGATATTGAAAGATATCATGAAAAAATTAACAAAATGAAACGGCACAATAATTGCTTTAACTCAATCAACAATTTGTTAATGCTATTTTGAGGAGCGCGAAAAATGAAAAATCCGCTTAAATTTCTAGCTGTAATGGGTTTGGGGTTCGGCCTTGCAGTCGTTACATCGTGGGATTTTACCGGCGGTTCCGGCACGTTAGGCAATAACGAAACATTCATCTCAGATAACGGCGATTTTTCTCTTATCGCTCATGCATTCAGAATTAATACTTCTGGTAACGCGTCCAACGGCAATCTTTTTGGGAATGCCAATGGTATTTTCGTAAAGAATGATCGTAGCGGCAGTGACGTCCCCTCAGACGGGATCGATAATTTTGGCGGTTTCCGTGATTTGTTGGTTCTGGAATTGCCGGATTCGGACTGGAATCCGGTGAGCCTTGGAATTGATCTGGCTGAAGACAATTTCGATCACGACGAAGGGTGGGCGATATACGCCACGAATCTCGACTCTGCTGCTAGCGCGGGGACCATTGATGAAGACCTCAGTGATTACAATCTGTTGCTGACCGGCGCCGGTAACCAGCTTGTTGACCTCAGTTCATTCGGCGCGTCTAAGTATTTGATTGTTGCGGCATTTCCGTCATTCGTTGGAAGCAACACGACCTGTGAGAATAATAGCTCACCTGAGAACTGTTCCAGCTTTAGCGTCAGTTCGTTTACAGGCTCCGTGCCGGAACCAGGGGCCATGGCCCTTTTGGGTGTTGGCTT
>CAXBEC010000099.1:0-7880 GCA_963974145.1 uncultured Alphaproteobacteria bacterium
GCATACGCTAACAATGCCCTTGTCATTTACGGCGCCGAGGAGTGGATCACCGGCGGCCGGGATTACATCTATACGGAATCCGATTTCGAAACCGCCAGCTTATTCGACCTGAAAGTTAAAGACCTTTCCGGCGATGGCGCCCTGGACACCATTACCTTCAATTTCCGGGAAGATACGTCCATTCCGGGGTGGGAATGGTTTCACCTGGATTTTTCCACGCGGCGAACTGATTTGCCTATACAGGTCGGATTTTTCGACGACGCCATGCGTCATCCCTTTGAGTTGGATGGCCGTCCCGGTATGGATATTTCAGGGAACGGGCGTGGCAGCAACACGTTAACCGGTTCTTTTCAGATCAATGAACTCGACATCGACACATCGGGCGCCACAGCCAAAGTCAATTCCCTGTCCGTATCCTTCACTCAGCATTCCGATAATGACCCGGACGCGTTAACAGGGTTCTTCAACTTCAATGCAAGCGATGGCGAACTGATCGGTTTTGATCGTCAAACGATAATTTCGGACTTCAGCGCGGGCGCAGGCAGCGAAGATTTCCTCGACTTCCGGGCTTTTACCCATCTCCGGAATCTGGACGACGTATTGGCAATTGCCACAGACGACGGCTCAGATACGACTATAGCTTTTACGTCAGAGTATTATGTAACGCTGCAAGGTGTCCGAGTAACCGACCTGCATGCGGATGATTTCCTGTTTGTCGGGGACGGCGACGGGACGCTGGTGGGGGGTGCGGGCGACGAGACACTTGTGGGCGGCGAGGAGGACAACACCTATATCGTGGCGCCGGGCGGCGGCAACGACACGATCGAGGACAGCGGCGGTGCGGCGGATCTGCTGGTCGTCGAGGGGCTGGCGCCGGGGACGGGCCTTGGCAGTTCGACGCGGAGCGGCGACGACCTCGTGCTGGGCTTTGATGCGCAGACGGTCACCATCGCGGGGCATTTCGCCGGTACGCCGGTTGAAACGCTGCGCCTGTCCTTCACGGACGGCACGTCGCAGGAACTGGTACTGGCGACGGGGCTGACCGGCGGGGATGAGGCCGGGATCGTCACGGGGACCGGCGGCAATGACCTGCTGGACGGGCGCGGCGGCGACGATGTCCTGTTCGGCGGCGACGGGGATGACCTGCTGGTCGGCGGTGCGGGGCGCGATGCGCTGGACGGCGGATCGGGCCGGGATACGGCGGCGTACTGGAGCTCGGCGCTGGGTGTGAGCGTGAGCCTGGCGGCGGGCACGGGCACGGGCGGCGATGCCGAGGGCGACACGCTGTCGGATATCGAGAACCTGCACGGGTCGAACCACGCCGATACGCTGACCGGCGACGGGCAGGCCAACTCGCTGTTCGGCTATGACGGCGGCGACGCGATGTTCGGGCTGGACGGCGATGACGACCTGCACGGCAATGGCGGCGACGACACGCTGGATGGCGGGGCGGGCAACGACCTGGTCGAAGGCGGCGACGGCAACGATACGGTATCGGGCGGGTCGGGCAACGACATCCTGTACGGCGTCAACGGCGATGACGAGCTGCATGGCGGCGACGGCAATGACGTACTGGTCGCGGGCAATGGCAACGACATCGTGTTCGGCGACGGGGGCAATGACTATTTCCGGGGCGACTTCGGCAATGACACGCTGGATGGCGGGGCCGGTGTCGACGCGGTCGATTACTATTACGCCTCCGGCGCGGTGAGCGTGGACCTTGCGGCGGGCACGGCGTCGAATATCGAAGGCAGCGACAGCCTGACCGCCATCGAGAACGCCTATGGCTCGAACGCCCATGGCGACAGTCTCTTCGGCGACGGCAATACCAATGTCCTGTCCGGCAATGGTGGCGACGATACCCTGGACGGCCGCGGCGGCAATGACGTCCTCATCGGTGGCAACGGCAACGATACATTCATCATCGGCGCGACGGACGGACAGGACCGGATAACCGACTTTGTCGCGGGTGCGGGCAGCGATGACGTGCTGGACCTGCGGGCGGTTGCGGACCTGACGAGTCTGTCGGACGTGCTGGCCGCGTCCAGCGATGACGGGGCGAATACGACGATCGCGTTCGGCGCGGGCCACCAGGTGGTGCTGGAAGGGGTTCGCGCCACGGCGCTGCATGCGGATGACTTCCTGCTTGCCGAAGCGTCCGGCGAGCCCCCGGTGGAGGAACCCGGCGACGGGACGCTGGTGGGGGGTGCGGGCGACGAGACACTTGTGGGCGGCGAGGAGGACAACACCTATATCGTGGCGCCGGGCGGCGGCAACGACACGATCGAGGACAGCGGCGGTGCGGCGGATCTGCTGGTCGTCGAGGGGCTGGCGCCGGGGACGGGCCTTGGCAGTTCGACGCGGAGCGGCGACGACCTCGTGCTGGGCTTTGATGCGCAGACGGTCACCATCGCGGGGCATTTCGCCGGTACGCCGGTTGAAACGCTGCGCCTGTCCTTCACGGACGGCACGTCGCAGGAACTGGTACTGGCGACGGGGCTGACCGGCGGGGATGAGGCCGGGATCGTCACGGGGACCGGCGGCAATGACCTGCTGGACGGGCGCGGCGGCGACGATGTCCTGTTCGGCGGCGACGGGGATGACCTGCTGGTCGGCGGTGCGGGGCGCGATGCGCTGGACGGCGGATCGGGCCGGGATACGGCGGCGTACTGGAGCTCGGCGCTGGGTGTGAGCGTGAGCCTGGCGGCGGGCACGGGCACGGGCGGCGATGCCGAGGGCGACACGCTGTCGGATATCGAGAACCTGCACGGGTCGAACCACGCCGATACGCTGACCGGCGACGGGCAGGCCAACTCGCTGTTCGGCTATGACGGCGGCGACGCGATGTTCGGGCTGGACGGCGATGACGACCTGCACGGCAATGGCGGCGACGACACGCTGGATGGCGGGGCGGGCAACGACCTGGTCGAAGGCGGCGACGGCAACGATACGGTATCGGGCGGGTCGGGCAACGACATCCTGTACGGCGTCAACGGCGATGACGAGCTGCATGGCGGCGACGGCAATGACGTACTGGTCGCGGGCAATGGCAACGACATCGTGTTCGGCGACGGGGGCAATGACTATTTCCGGGGCGACTTCGGCAATGACACGCTGGATGGCGGGGCCGGTGTCGACGCGGTCGATTACTATTACGCCTCCGGCGCGGTGAGCGTGGACCTTGCGGCGGGCACGGCGTCGAATATCGAAGGCAGCGACAGCCTGACCGCCATCGAGAACGCCTATGGCTCGAACGCCCATGGCGACAGTCTCTTCGGCGACGGCAATACCAATGTCCTGTCCGGCAATGGTGGCGACGATACCCTGGACGGCCGCGGCGGCAATGACGTCCTCATCGGTGGCAACGGCAACGATACATATCTGTTTGATCGTGGTGGGGACACAGACACGCTGAACAATGCGGGCAGCGACGCAACCTCGACGGATACCCTGCGGTTCGCTACCGGCATTTCGGCCGAACAGTTATGGCTGACGCAATCCGGCAATAACCTCAATATCCGGATTGTCGGTTCAAACGATCAAATGGTTCTGTCCGACTGGTTTTCCGATACGGCGAAACGCGTCGATCGAATCGAAGCCGCGGATGAAGGCGGCGTGCTGGAGGGCAATGAAGTACAGGCGCTGGTCGATGCCATGGCCGCCTTCGCGCCCCCTACCGGCAGCGACCCCGACCTGCCGCAGGCCGTTTTCGACAGCCTGCAGGGCGATATCGCCGCGGCCTGGGACAGCTGATCGGCGCCCCGGCGCGCCCCTGACGATCATGACAATGTCGATAAGGCGCATCGCGAATCCGTGATGCCACAGTGCTTGACTCTGTCTTTGTTCAAAATTAGAACAAATAGTGAACATAAAGAACAGGGAACGCTGTCATGTCCCACAGGGCCATTGTCGAAAAGCTGCGCGCCGATATCGCGGTTATCGAGCGGAACAGCCCGGCCGCCCGGCCGGTTGCGCTGGGCCTGCCGGCCGTGGATGCCTGCCTGCCTCGCGGCGGGCTGGCGCGCGGCGCGGTGCATGAAGTCCGTGGCAGCGCCGCCAGTGGCTTTGCGACCTTTGTCGCCGGGCGGGTGGCCGGGGCGGTCCTGTGGTGCGCCGATGCGGGCACCCGCGCCAGCCTGTACGGGCCGGGGTTGGCCGCCCTCGGCCTCGACCCCGCACGGCTGATCGTCATCCGCTGCCCGAACCGGACCGACATGCTCTGGGTGATGGAGGAAGGGCTGCGCAGCCCGGGACTCGGCGCGGTGATCGGGGAGCCGGAGGGCCATGTGGATCTGATCGCCAGCCGCCGCCTGCAGCTGGCGGCGGAAACCGGCGGGGTGCTGGGTCTCGTCCTGGCCCGGGGTACCGGCCGGCAGCAGCATTTCGCTCCCAGCGCGCTGGAAAGCCGCTGGCAGGTCGATTCCCTGCCCGCCCCGGCGCGCCACCGGGCCGGGTCCTGCTGGCGGGTCGCGCTCGCGCGGTGCCGGGGCATGCCGCAACGGGAAAACACACACTGGACGGTGGAACGGGATGAATCGACGGGTCATTTCACTGTGGCTGACGCATTTGCCGGTCGACCGGCTGACCCGCGGGCGGGACCGTTCGCTGCAGGACAGCCGGCAGTCGCCGCTGGTCATTACGTCTGAAAGCCGCGACCGGCAGGTCATCACCGCGACCGGACGCCCGGCGGAACAGGCCGGTATCGCCCCGGGCATGACCCTGGCCAATGCCCGCGCGATCCTGCCCGGGCTTCGCGCCATCCCCTCGGACCCCGACGCCGACCGGATAGCGCTCGGCCGGCTGACCGCCTGGTGTACCCGCTACACGCCCTGGGCCGCGGCCGGCACCACCGATGATGCCGATGATATTGTCCTCGACATCACCGGATGCGCCCATCTGTTCGGCGGCGAGGAAGCCCTGTGCCGCGATATCGCCCGCCGCTTCGAAGGGCTGGGATTCGCCCTGCGGCTTGCCCTGGCCGACACGCCCGGCGCCGCCTGGGCCCTGTCCCATTACGGCCGCAACGGGGTCATCGTACCGCCGGGCGAAACGGTCCGGGCGCTGGTTCCCCTGCCCGTCGCCGCGCTGCGGCTGGACGATGCGACAGTCAGCGGGCTGTTCCGGATCGGTATCCGCCGGATCGGTGAATTGCATGTCATGCCCCGCGCGCCCCTGACCGCCCGGTTCGGCCGTGATGTCGGGCACCGCCTGGATCAGGCTTTCGGTATCACGCCCGAACCGATCTCGCCGCACATGCCCGTTTCCCCCTTCCGCAGCCATATCGAATGCCCCGAACCCGTCGCATTGCTGGAGGATATCGAACGCGGCCTGCACCGCCTGCTGGATGAATTGTGCCACCGGCTGGACGATGCCGGGCGGGGTGCGCGGCGGCTCATCCTGTCGCTGTACCGTGTCGATGGGGAGATTTTCGAAATCGCCGTCGGCGCGGCTCGCCCGACCGGCGACGCAAAACGTCTGGCCCGGCTGTTCCTGGAACGGCTCAGCGGATTCGACAGCGGTTTCGGGATCGAAGCCATGACACTGGCCGCCACGGTCAGCGAACCCCTGCCCGATACCGATACAAAACCGCTGTTATCTGCTGCAACAGAGACAGAAGGCCATGGCCTGTTACTGGCCGAGGAACTGGCCCCGCTGATCGACCGGATCGGCAACCGGGTCGGCTTCAACCGGGTGGTCCGCCTGACCGCCTTTCCCAGCCACCTGCCGGAACGGGCGTCACGGCCCATGCCCGCACTGGCCGGCGCCATGCGTTTCACCTGGCCCGCCGGGCCGGCGCGGCCGCTGCGCCTGTTCGACCGGCCGGAACGGATCGAGGCAATCCCGCTTTCCCCGCCGGAACATGCGGACGATCCGCCCGAACGGTTCCGCTGGCGCCGGGTCGATCATTTTGTGCGGCGTGCCGAGGGGCCGGAACGGATCGCCCCGGAATGGTGGGCGCAGGCCCTGCCCGGCCTGTCCGGCACACGGGATTACTGGCAGGTCGAGGATACCGACGGGCGGCGTTTCTGGATCTTCCGGCACGGCCTGCCGCGCCGCGACCGCGCCCCCGAATGGTTCCTGCACGGCCTGTTTGCGTGAACCGCCCGCATGTACACGGAACTCCAGGTCACGACGAATTTCAGCTTCCTGCGCGGCGCGGCGCATCCGCATGAGCTTGTCCTGCAGGCCGAACTCCTGGGACACAGGACGATTGCCGTCACCGACCGCAACAGCCTCGCCGGTGTGGTCCGCGCCCATGCCGCAGCGCGGGAAACCGGTATCCGGCTGATTACCGGCGCGCGGCTCGACCTCATGGACGGGATCAGCCTGCTCGCCTACCCCACCGACAGGGCGGCCTATGGCCGGCTGTCACGGCTGATCACCCTGGGCCGCCGCCGCGCGCCCAAGGGGGAATGCAAACTCTATCGCGAGGACGTCCTGGCCAGCGGCGACGGCTTCGTCTTCATTGCCCTGCCGGAAGAGACTGCGGATGACGAATCCTGCCTGCAGATCGCGGCCCTGCACGACGCCTTTCCGGACGCAGTCTATCTGGCCGGGCACAACCTCTGCCGGGGCGATGACCGGCAGCGGCTGGCCCGGCGCGCGGCACTGGCGGCGCAGGCCGGAGTGCCGCTGGTCGCGGTCAACGACGTGCGCATGCATTTCCGCTCGCGCCGCCCGCTGCTCGACGTGCTGACCTGTATCCGCGAGAAATGCACCATCGACACCGCCGGGCTGCGGCTCGACGCCAATGCCGAACGCCATCTGAAATCTGCTGAGGAAATGGCGCGGCTGTTCGAAGGCTATGAAGACGCCCTCGCCCGGACGCAGGAAATCGCCGACCGCTGCACCTTCTCGCTGGACGAACTGCGCTACGAATACCCGGATGAAATCTCCCCCGATGGCCAGCCGCCGCAGCAACGACTGACGGAACTGACCTGGGAAGGCGCGCGCAACCGCTACCCCGGCGGACCGAACGCAAAGGTCAAGGCGCAGCTCGAACACGAACTCACCCTGATCGGCGAGCTGCGCTACGCCCCCTATTTCCTCACCGTCCATGACATCGTCCTCTTTGCCCGCGAACGGGGCATCCTCTGCCAGGGGCGCGGCTCGGCCGCCAATTCCGCCGTCTGCTACTGCCTCGGCATCACCTCGGTCGATCCGGCGCGGCTGGATTTGCTGTTCGAACGCTTCCTTTCCGCCGAACGCGACGAACCGCCCGATATCGATGTCGATTTCGAGCATGAGCGACGCGAGGAGGTCATCCAGTACATCTATGAAAAATACGGGCGGGAGCGTGCCGGGATGACCGGGGTCGTGATCCGCTACCGGTCGCGCAGCGCGGTGCGCGAGGTCGGCAAGGCGCTGGGATTGTCCGGCGACACGGTCACCCTGCTGGCGGGCCAGGTTCATGGCCGGTCCGGCGACGGGGTGGACGAAGTCCGGGTGCGCGAGGTCGGACTGAACCCCGCCGAACCGCGCATCCGCATGGCGCTGGCGCTGACCGAACAACTGATGGGCTTCCCGCGCCACCTGTCGCAGCATGTCGGCGGGTTCGTCATCACCCGCGGCAGGCTGGACGAACTGGCGCCGATCGAAAACGCCGCCATGGCCGACCGCACGGTACTGGAATGGGACAAGGACGACCTCGACGCGCTCGGTATCCTCAAGATCGACGTGCTGGGCCTCGGCATGCTGAGTTGCATCCGCAAGGCGTTCGCCCTGATCCGCAGCCATTACGGCAAGGCCTATACCCTCGCCACCGTCCCGGCGGAGGACCCGGCGGTCTACGACATGCTGTGTGTCGCGGATTCGGTCGGCGTCTTCCAGATCGAAAGCCGGGCGCAGATGGCCTTCCTGCCGCGCATGAAGCCGCGCAA